>CANRKP010000007.1 GCA_947631245.1 uncultured Clostridia bacterium | reverse complement strand
CTTTTCTTCCTCCTCTATTTTATCATATATACGCGAAAAAGCACAGCCTTTCGGCTGTACTTTTTCGACAGACTGAATTCCGCGGCGGACGCCGCGGAATTTTTTTGCCTTTTCGGGAATATCATTGTATGAATGACGTTTTGAGGGGTGGGAGCATGAGATACGAGTACAGGGACGAATGGTACCGCGGCGTCGAGGGGACGGGAAGCTGCCGCGGGAGCGCGGAAAAAAATAGGGCAAAAAAAAGAACGCGCACATCGGCGGGCGTCGTCCGCGTGCTCGCCTCGCTCGTCCTGTGCGTCGCCGCCTCATATGCGGGCGCGGCAGTCACGGGGACGGGAATGGGACTGTCGTCGGACGACATCCCGATGGGAGAGGCGGCGCGCCCGTCCGAGGACGCGTCCTTTGTCATGTCGTGGTCGTGGGACACGGCGGTCGGCGAAACGGAAGAGGCTGACGCAGACGACGCTCACGCGGAGCGCATAAAGGAGCTCGCGGACGCGTACATTGCGGAAAAGAGCGGAAAAACGGGTGAATGAGCCGCTTGCACTCGCGCTGACGCTCGGGATACACGGGGCTGGGCACGCCGCGGCGGCGATTTTGTGCGGGGCGAAGGTCGGAGGAATAAGGGCGCGCGCCGGCGGGCTGTCGCTCCTCTGCCGGACGGACGGGCTCTCGTATCCGAGGGCGGCGATCGTCTTTGCGGCGGGTCCCGCGGCGAACCTCTTGACGGCGGCACTTTTCGCGCACATATATCCGCTGTCGGCGTTTTCGCTCGGGGCGGCGGTATTCAATCTTTTCCCGCTGCCGGGCGCCGACGGGGAGAGGATAATAGAGTCTCTGCTGCCTCTCGCGCTGCCGGCGGGAACTGCGTACAGGGTGACGAGGGCGGTCACAAACGCGTTCGTCGCGCTGTTTTGGCTGCTCGCGGTCTATCTTGCCCTGACGGGACGGGGCGGCGGCATTATGCTGCTGTTCGCCGTAGGCATGCTGCTGTCCCGCCTTGGAGAGACGGAATAGGGCATGTTTTTCAACCGCAACTAAGCATATCCGTCGGTTCTGCCAAACAAATTCCAGCCCTAAAAAGTTTGAAAAAGGGGTCCGTGGGGGGAGGAGAAAGATGCCGCCCGCAGGCGGCATCTTCAGCTTTTTCGCAAAGCGAAAAAGCCCACTTTATCAAATTTTTTCCCCCGAATAGCTCTAATATTCTATTTTCACTCAGGACGCTTCGCGCCGCATTCGGGGCAGAATTTGCCCGTGTTTATGGCGCCGCAGGAGCACTTCCATTCGGCGGAGGGGCGCTTTGCGCCGCACTCGGAGCAGAATTTGCCGGTGTTCACGGTGCCGCAGGAGCACGTCCACGTATCGGCGGCGGGAGTTGGAGCCTGCGCCGGTGCGGGCGCGCCGTTATTCCCCATCGCGAAGAGCGTACCGGCGTTCATGCCGCCGGCTGCCGCCGCCATGTTCATGCCCATAAATCCGCCGACGGCGCCGTTGGGATTCGCTGCCGCCGCCTTCATCGCGTCCGCCTGAGCGCCGGCGAGCGTTGCCGCCGCCATCGTCGGGTCGCGCATGATGGCGGTGCGCTGCGCCTGCTTAATGAGCTCGGCGTCCTCTTCGGGCAGCGTTATCGGATTTAAGGCGACGGAGACGACCGTGATGCCGCGCGTGTCGCGCCACTTGTTCGTCAAAGCCTCGTTCATCGCGTCGGCAAGCTCGAGCGCGTGCGCGGGGAGCGCCGACGGGCGGACGCCCGCCTCCGATATCTTCGCGAACGCGGGCTGGAGCGCCGTCACAAATTCCGTTTTGAGCTGGGCGTCTATCTCCGAGCGGCGGAACTCGCGACCGACGTTGCCGCAGACGTTGGAATAAAAGAGCAGCGGGTCCGAGATACGGTACGAGTAGATGCCGGAGCAGCGGACGGAGACGTCTATGTCGAGACCGATGTTGCGGTCGAGCACGCGGAACGGTATGGGATTCTGCGTGCCGAAGCGGTTCTCCACGATCTCCTTCGTGTTGAAGTAGTAGACGCGCACGTCGCGCGCGGCGTCTCCCGCATACGAGATGCGGCGTCCTATCGTGCGGAATGTATTCATGATGGCATCCCCGAGGTCGCCGCAGAAGATGCTCGGCTCGGACGAGGAGTCAAACGTGAACTCGCCCGGCTCGGCGCACACCTCGACGACGCGCCCGGAGTCCGCGATTATCATGCACTGACCTTCGGCGACGACGATGCCGCTGCCGTTTGAGATGACGTTGTCGTCGCCGCGGTTTTTGCCCCCTGTCATTTTTCTGCCCCTGACGACGAGCACGTCCGACGGCAGCGCGTCACAGACGAAGTATTCGCGCCAGCTGTCGCGAAGCGTTCCGCCGACGGCGGAGAGCGCCGATCTGATAAGTCCCATTTTCTTTTGTTCCTCCTTAGTTTATTTCATTTTTGCGTAAAGGTCGTAATTTAAGATGTTGGACGCTATCGCGAAGCGGTTCTTCACGATCTTGATATACGCGTCAAGATAGCCGTCCGGCATTTCCCACGACGAGTCGAGCTTGTAGACCTTCTCGTAGCGGCTGTTGTACACTATCTTGTCGGTGATAAAGCTTTGATTCGATATCATCGCGAGACCCGGCGCGTCGGACAGAATGTCGGAGCCGGAGTAGAGGCGTGAATCGAACTCGAAGCCGAACAGGTTCAGAAGCGTCGGCAGCACGTCGACGGGGCAGCAGGGCTTTGTGACCGTGACTGGCTCCATCGCGGAGTTCCAAAGGATGAGGGTGCTCATGTAGCGGTCGAGCGCGTCGTACTTCAGCTTTGAGTCGTTCGCCTCGCGGTACTCGGAATCCGTGAGCCCGTAGGGGTAGTGGTCGGTCGAAAGGCAGATGACGGTGCGGTCGAGCTTGCCCGCCTCCTCGAGCTCGGAGATGAGGTACTCGAGCGCGCGGTCAAGCTCTATGGCGCATGCCATGTAAGCGCGGCACGGGTCGCTCTTGTTTATCGACGTGACAAGGTCGCGGTTCTTGTCCGCTATCGCGTTGAGCCCGCCGAATTTGTAGTTGTGATGCATGCTGACAGTCATATAGTATGTGTGGAACCGCTCCTCGCCGATGTAATCGGGGATCGTCCGCTGCATCATGATAAGGTCGGATTCGGGCCAGCCCGACAGCCCGCCGATGTCCTCCTTGCCGTGGAACTCGTATCCGAGGTTCGGATGCGTGATGTTGCGGCTGTAGTATGACGCCGAGTGGTCGTGATACGCGCGCGTCTTGATGCCGAGCGCGTTGAAGAACGCGCCTATGTTGCGGTCCATCGTGTTCTTCGAGGACGCGATGAAGCTGCCGTCGTTCTTCGGCTTCGTCAGGTCGGGCAGAAGCCCCGTCAGGAGCGCGTATTCGCCGTTCGTGGTGTTCGACGGGAACGTCGTCCAGTAATTTTCAAATATGAAGCCGCTGTGCGAGAGCTTGTAGAGCGTCGGCGTCAGCGTCTCGTCGACGGCGGCCGGTGAGAAGGACTCGGCGCAGATGAGGATCAGATTGTAGTCCTTGAACATGCCCGTGTACTTGTTCTTCTTCGTCGGCTCGAGCGCCGCGAGATACTCGAACACGCGCTTCACGTTCTCGTCCTTCTCGTTTGCCGCGAGCGAGGCGAAGTCGAGGGAGTCTATCTTGTTGTAAACGGATGTCGGCGCGGGAGGCTCGACGGCGCCGGTGTCCTCGGGACCTGTGCCGCCGCCCGTCTCGTCAGGCGGAGTTGTGCCCTCAGCCGTCGTGCCGGGACTGTCACCGTCGTCGGGAGGAGGTACGACGATCTCGGGAATTTCGGGGTCAAGCCCCGTGTCGCCGTCTCCGCCGAAAAGGAGGAAGCCGACGTCGTGCCGCGTCGTCGTGAGAAGTCCGAGCTTTTCGACGCTGAGGTCGAGAATCAGGTCGTTTGCGTGGTAGATCTTGTTCGCCGAGTGCTCGCCTGAGCCCGAGAACATGAGCGCGAAGAGCGCTATCAGCTGGAATGCGACGGCGAGGACGACGAGAGTTGCCGAGCGGCGCAGGTTCCGCTTGTTTTTCGGGCGGACGTAGATCTTTCCGAGCGGCAGGAGCGACACCGGAAGAAAGAGCAGGATTATTATCGGCAGGCACTCCCACACGGCAAGCATGATCGTGCCGAAGAAGTTTTTGAACACGTCGTCCCCCATGCCGATCTGCCCGAACGACATGAACGAGCGGAACGAATGAAAGTACACGACCTGCACGGAGAAGATGAGCATGACGGGGAGCGAGAGCGCGTACCGCAAGATCATCGCAACGCGCTCGTCGAAAAGGTCGCAGATAAAGCCGAAGAGCGCGCCCACGGGGATCGCGAGCAGGAAGGGATATAAAAACGATATGTTCTTGAATTCCGCAATGTGGAATACAGCCTCGAGATATGAAAACGTCACGATAAAGTAAAGAGGCGAGAAGAACGCGCGCAGAAGAGGCGGCGCCGCCGTTCTCCGGCGCGCGCCCGCCGCGCGCCGTGAGGGGTTTGTGTATCTGTCCATCTTTATTTTTTCATCTCACTTTCGGTTCAGAAATGTCTTCCTCCGCCGCCGTGGCTGACGCCGGAGCTGCTGCTGTGCGAGCTGCCGCCGCCGCCGCTGCTTTCGGAAGCGCGGGGTGTCTTTGAAACGTGGCTTGAGAGGAATATGTCAAGCGCTCCCGTCAGGCGGAAGCTGTTTTTGACCGCGTAATCTGCGGCGGAAAATTTGCCGTGCGCGCCGCTTGTCATGTACCACATGATGCCGACTGCCAAAAGAGCGATGACGGCGGGCGCGAGGAACACGGCGGCGAGCCGCGCGCCCGTGTCGTTCCGCTTTGAGGCGGAGTGTGCGTTTCTCGTCTCTATCGCATCTCCCGCGGACCCGGCGCCGTCCCTGAAGGCGCGCGCCCAGTCGCCGTCGCGCAGTGCGTCCATCATGTCGTCAAGGATATATTCTATCTCGAGGTCGCTGATTTGATTTATCGCCTCGCCGCACGTCGAGATATAGACCTCGCGCTCGCCGGTGCTGATGAGAAAGAGGACGCCGGAGTTTCTGTCTCCCATGCCGTAGCCGCCGTAGTCGTAGGCGTCGTCGGCGTACGCGGCGGCGGATTTTCCGCCGAGCGAGCCGGTCAGGAGAAAGACGCAGTCCATGGAATATTCGCGGCGGAAGTCTTCGGAGGTGGAGGCGAGACGCGAGCGCTCGGAATCGTCGAGCGTGCCCGTGTAGTCGAGCACGCGGTCGAGCGAGGCGTCATACGCGAAAACGGCGGGGATGAGGGAAAGTGCGAGAAGTAAGGCTGTGAGCGGCAAAAGCGCTTTTTTGAAAAATTTTCTCATACGCGCCTCACAGAAGAAAGAGAAGTGCGGCGAGGGCTGCCGCCGTGCCGCCGTAAATGCCCGCGAACCACGCGGCGGCGCGCCCTATCGATACGGGGAGCTTGCCCGCGACCTTGCCCGTCTGCCCGTTTATCGCGTATGTGAGGCGCTTTCCGCGGTAGTCGTAATGGAGCAGCCACACGGGCAGCATCGCGTACACCACCTTGCCGTCCGTTATTTTTACCGACATGCTCGTCGGCAGAACGGAGGAATATCCGATGACGGTCGCTGTCAGCGCCGCCTCTACCGAATGGCGGACGCGCGCGTCCGCGCGCGTTTTGGATTCGTCCGCACCGACGTCGTATCTGTCGGCGAGAAAGCCCGAGAGGTAGCCGGTGCCGAATTCCGTGAGCTCGCGGTAGTCGAACGGCTCGATAGACTCCATCAGCGTGTCGTCCGCCTTGCGTGAGCCGTCCGCGGGGATCTTGGAAAACGACAGCCCGCCGCGCCTGTATACGCGGAAGCGCTTTTCCTCGGTGTAGTTGTATTTTGAGTCGGACCAATGGCGCACCTTCGTGCCGATATATGTCGCCCTTCCGTCCGCGTCGCAGTCGAAGAGCCAAAACGGGACGTAGAGCCCCTGCGCCTCGCCGAAGCGGAGGTCGTCGATAAATCTGCGTGGCAGAAGCGGCTTGTGTCGGCAGTATTCGGACATGCGCGCCTTTGCCTCCTCCGCGCTGACGCGGAAGGGTATCACGCAGTCGGGGCGCAGCGCGCCGGAGAGCCGCCCTTTTATGACGGTAACGTTGTCGCAGTAGGGGCATTTCGTCACGGCTGTCGTCATGTCGGTCACAATCTCCGCGCCGCACGAGGGGCAGACGTGAACGCTGACGTCCCCGTCGGACCACGGCGCCCCGCCGTATGTTTCCCACGACGACTCGTCGCCGTCGTCAATGCCGTTTGTCTCGGCGTCGTATTCCGAGACCGTCTCGGGGTCGAACTCGGCGCCGCATGCGTCGCAAAGAAGGACGCGGCGTGATGTGTCGAAGCGGAGCGGCGAGCCGCAGCCGGGACATTTGTGATTTATTATCTCTTCGCTCTCCACAATATTTGCCTCAAGCATAAAAACCCAGTTTAAATAACATTATAACTATTATACAGCGCCGTCGCTCCGAAGACAAGCGATTTTGTGTTTTTGATGCAAAAAAAACTGTGAAATAATGCGGGGGAGGAACTTTTCGGGATAAATGTTCCTCCCCCGCGCCCCTCCTCAAAAGCTTTTGACAAAAGGGGATTTTATCGGGAATTATGACTGGCGCTTTCTCCAGATGAGGACGCCGAGCGCAACGGCGGCGGCAATGAATATGAGGACTGAAGCCGCGAGCGCGATGACGGGTCCTATGCCGCCGTCAGTCTGCTGGACGTAGTCGGGGTCCTTTTCGCCGCAGACGGTGCACTTCCCGCCGCGGAAGGTGTGCTCTGTCTTCTCTATCGCCTCGCCCTTCTTGACCGTCTGTCCGCAGACGGTGCAGACGAGGTCACCTGTGTAGCCCTCCTCATGGCAGCTCGCCTCCTTTTCGCCGCGGATCTCGGTCTTGTGCTCGGTCTTCGGTATCGCCTTGCCGCGCTCGATGACCTTGCCGCAGACGGTGCAGGTGATGTCTCCCGTGTAGCCCTCGGCTTTGCAGGTGGCGTCCTTTTTGCCCGTCGGCTCGCCGGGGACGTGCTTGCTCGGGTCGGCGGGAATGACGGTGCCCTGTTCGATGACTTTGCCGCATACGGTGCAGGTGATGTCTCCCGTGTAGCCGTCGGCGCCGCAGGTGGCGTCCTTTTTGTTTACGGGCTCGCCGGGGATGTGCGCGTTTTCGTCGGCGGGGATGACGGTGCCCGTCTTTATTGTCTTTCCGCAGTCGCGGCAGACGGTGTCTCCCGTGTAGCCCTCGGCGCCGCAGGTAGCGGCCTTTTTGTTTGTTACTGTCGTGTTGTGCTTGTTCGCGTCAACGGGCGTCGTTTTGCCCTTTTCCATCACGGTGTTGCAGTTACGGCAGACGACGTCGCCGGTGTAGCCCTCTTTGGTGCAGGTGGCGTCTACGACGCCGCTTCTCTTTGACGCGGCGGTGTGCGCTGTCTTCGGTATTGTAGTGCCCTTTTTCATGACGGTGCCGCAGTCACGGCAGACGACGTCGCCGGTGTAGCCCTCTTTGGTGCAGGTGGCGGCCTTAACGTTCTTTTTCGCCGAGGCTTCGGTGTGGGGCGTTTTTGCCACCGTGTGCCCCTTTTCGGTTATTTTACCGCAGACGGTGCATTTCTCGTCGCCGGAGTAGCCTTCTTTCGTACATGTCGGGACGACTGCGTTTACTGTCTCGGTTTTGTGACCTGCGGGTATTACTGAACCTTCGGATATTGTTTTTTTGCAGAGGGGACAGTATGTGTCGCCAGTGTAGCCGTCTTTATAGCATTCTGCGGGGGCGTAGCCCTTTGTTACAAGGACGGAGGTATCGTCGTTATGGACGCATTTTACTATGATATTGGGGCAGGAGAGGGAGAAGCTGTATGACGCGCCTGACGTGCTGTAAGTCTGTTTCTCGTCTACAAATAATTCTACGGAATATTCTTTTAACGGCGCGTCCGACTTTGCCTTGAGCGTGACGGAAGCAATCTTGCCGTTTTCGGAGTTATCGTTCGCATTCGGTGTGTAAAGCAAGAACTTCACCGTGTTGTCGCCGACCAAGTGGTCTTTCGTTGTTTGCATCAGGTCGGAAAAGCCCTTACTGAGGTTTGATGTGCTGACTAATTCAAATTCAGACATATCCAGATTAAATCCGAATGTAAGGCTGAACAAGCCCGGATTGTTTGATATCGACACGGTCAGCGTGAACGTGTCGCCGGGGTGGACGTTCGTCTTCGACTGCGTGACGGTGAGCGTCGGGGTAGTCGCCGCCGAGACCCTGGAGAACGCGGAGAACGCGGTGAGAAGCGCCGCGATTACGAGCACCGCAGAGAATATCGCCGTTATTCGGACAAATTTCTTCATGTCAAATCGTTCCTTTCAGAAAAAATTCCTTGACTGACGGATGTCAGCCGCCGAGCGGGTATCTGTCGCTGTCGAAGACGTAGCGCAGGATCGCGAGCGCGTCAAGCGTGTTGACGGTCTCGTTCCCGTCGACGTCCGCGACGGAGATGTTGTCTATCGGATATCTTTCGCTGTCAAAGACGTAGCGCAGAATAGCGAGCGCGTCGAGAGTGTTGACGGTGCCGCTGCCGTCGACGTCGCCGAGCGTGCCCTCCTGAAGCACGAGAGGCACGGTGACGTCCATGTCGGGACCGAACGGTTCGCCGTTCTTATAGAAATAACGGAGCGTGTAGACGAGCTTGTCCCCGGGGTCGCTTGCGAATACCGCGTCTCCCGTAACGGGGTCGAAATCCGCCTCGTTCTCGGGGTCGGAGGCGCTGTAAACCGAGACGACGCGGTCGAGATCGTCGGCGCCGAGCAGTTCGGCGAGCGACGCCGTGTAAGTCCCGGGTCCTTTGATGTGGACGAGCGTCAACCCGTCGCCGCTCACCTGATGACCGACGGAATATTCATACGATTTGTGCGAGTACGTCTCCTCGTCGCGGACGACGGAGGCGTCAAGATGTGTGAGCGCGTTGTAAGAGCAGTCGAAGACGTAGCCGCCGTATATGTCCTCGGAGACGTATTCGCTCCCGATGTAGACGGAGACGAGCGAGTTGTGGCTGCAGTTGACGCGGCGGACTTCGTTTCTGAGGGCGAGCGTCGTCAGCTTGTTGTAGGAGCAGTCGAGAGACGCGTTTATGCCGCGCATCACGGGAACGTAGAGGGACGAAAGCGAGTTGTGACTGCAATTAAGGCGGGCGAGCTTTTTGTTGCCCGTCACGTCAAGCGACGTGAGCAGGTTTTCGCTGACGTCAAGGTCGGTGAGCTCCGTGAAAAGCGAGATGCCCGTGAGATTCTTTATCTCAAGACCGGAGAGGTCGAGCGACGTCGTCGCGTCTATCTTGTGGCGGGAGACGCGGTCGCCGTCCGCTTCGAGCAGCTGAAGGATATATTTGCGGAAATTCCCGTCCGGGATTTCCTTTTCCGTTATCGAAATTTCGTCATAGTCTACGGCGTCCGCCGCCGCCGTGACCGACATCGACTGCACGCTGCCGTCGGGGAGCGGGACGTCGTGAGCGAACGTCACAAAGAGCACGTCGCCCGAAAATTCGGCGGTCATTTTTACAGGGTCATATTTGCCCGTCAAAATCTCGTCCGCGTATTCGCCTGTGACGTATGTGACGGTTTCGGGGTCGATGTTTTCAAGCACTGCCGCGAGGTTGACGGTGTACGTCGAGCCGTTTTTCGTCACGGGGACGTTTATCGGGGACGTCTGCCCCGAGAGCGAGGCGGAATAGAGATTTTTGTTTTCGGAAAGGTCTATCGTCAGAAGGCGGTTTCTGTCGCAGTAAAGGTCCGTGAGGGCGGTGACGCCCGAGACGTCAAGGGAGGTCAGCGCGTTGTCGGAGCATTCGAGGTGGGAAAGCCCCGTCTGACCCGAAACATCGAGCGCGGAGAGGGAATTATACGAGCAGTCAAGCCATGTGAGCGTGCCGCCCTTCGGGAGCGTCAGCTTTTCTATCGCGTTGTAGCTGCAGTAAAGCTCGGAAAGCGAGGTATTTTTCGAGAGGTCGAGGGACGAGAGCGCGCCGCGGCTGTAATAGGGGCTCGAGCAGTCGAGCACGCGCAGAGATGTGTTCTTCGAGACGTCGAGAGATGAGAGCTTGCCGCCCGAGCAGCGAAGGGACGAAAGGGACGTGAAAAACTCGACGCCCGACGCGTCGGAGCCGTCAAAATCGATCGCGGTCACCTCTTCCGCCTCGGCGACGGTGAGAAAGCCGTCTTCGTCCTTGTCCGCCGACCGCGCGAGGGCGAGAAACGCCGGGTCGGGGAAATTTATCTCGTCGATATAAAGGTTTTCGCCGTCAACATGGGCGGGCGAGCCGTTGAAGCTGCCGCTTTTCCCGGCAGAGGGCGCGCCGGAGACGGACATTATCCCGACGGCGGCAGCGGCGGCAACGGCGGCGAGCAGGGAAAGCCCGGACGCTATGGCAACCGTTTTCAGCCTGCGATCTTTCATCATGCACCTCCGCGAAAAAAGTCATAAATCATTCAAAGAAAAAACAGCATTTTTGCTCCGATTATACCTATTATATATCGGGGTCGGGAAATTGTCAATAAGACAAATGAAGAAAATGAAGAAAATCGCAGAAAATGGCGGAAAAGCGGGGGTGGGGAGAGCGGAGAAGCGGGGGGCGGAGAGGGCGGAAAAGGAGGGTGCTAACGCAAAAAGCGCGCCCCCGCGAGGTCGCGGGGGCGTCGGCTGTTCAGCGTAGGTTATTTGTCGTCGTCTTTTCTGCGTCTTGAGACGAGGAAGATGCAGGCGGCGCTGAGAACGAGGGTCACAGCCGCCGGGACGACGGGGCTCATGTCGCCTGTCGCAGGCACGTTGCCGGGACGGTTCGTCGCGGGTGCGTCAGTCGCGGGAGCGTCGGTCGTGGGAGCGTCGGTCGTGGGCGCGTCGGTCGTGGGGGCGTCCGTTGTAGGTGCGTCCTTCTTTGTTGCCGCGTTCACGAGAACGTAGGTGCTGAAATGAGTTGTAGAGAACGTCACGGACTTGCCGTCCTCGGACGGGACAGCCTTCATGTCGGTCGCCTTGCCGTCGCCGTCAACGTAGAACACGAGCGTCTTTCCGGCTTCCCAGCCTTCGGGAACGGGAACTTTGACCGTCATGCTGCTCTTGACCGAAACGGGCTTGCCGTCCTTATCGGTGAGCGTGAGCGAGTAGGGGATGAAGCCCGTGTAATCCTCACCGACAGCCTTCTCCGCCGCCTTGTAATCATCGCCTTCGGTGATACTCTCCGCGTTGAACGAAACGCCGGTGTAGTCCTCATATTCATCCTTCGGATACTCGGCTGTGATGCCTGTATCGCTGTCTGTATCGGGAAGCACGTTGTCAACCGTTATTTCGACGGAGACGCGGAGGGTGCCTTCTTCGTATTTCTCCCATGTCTTTGCGCCGGTTTCATCTTCAACATACTTTCCGAGCATTGCAAAATCGTATATGATTGTTTCGGGCTTTTTTTCAAAATGTGCTATTCCGGTTTTGGGATTATATGTTCCGGCGCCGGTGTCGGATGAAACGGATGTAATAAATTCAAGTCCCTTTTTGCTGACAAGCTCTGAAAGGTCAACATCCCAACCGTTTTCCGTCTTCTTTGCTGTCAGCGCTTTAAGAGATGTTTGCTCGAAAATGTAGTCTTCGGGGTCAGAGTTATAATAAAAGGGCTCACATACGCTGCATTCTGTGAGTTCAGTTAGGTGATTGTGAGACAAATCGATAATGGCTTGCTCTGTCACCTGTGATACAGGACGGTCAAATGTTTCTCCTATGGCATAATAGTATTCCTTTGCATTTTTGTCTACAATGCTACAAATCTCATTATATGAGGCATCGAAACCACCCCATACAAATATGCCTGTGAAATCGAGTTCACTGATTTTATTGTGAGAACAGTCAAAGTAATAATAATCTATATCATAGAGTTTTTTGGCTGGGAAAATTATTTTTTCAATTTTGTTATAAGAGCAGTATACGGAACCGCCATCCAAATGTGGGCTCCACATGTAGCCTACATTTGTAAGGTCAAGAGATGTGAGTTCATTATGGGAGCAATCGATGCTTGACATGCCGGAATTATTTTTCCCGAACTTGAGTTCCGTAAGCTTATTGTATGACACATCAATATCGTATAACTTTGGAAAATTATTTGCGTCAAATTCTGATAGCTCGTTATGCGAAGCGTCAATAACATACGCATTATTGAAAAAGTATAATTCAGACGGGTCGGTTATTCCAAGTTCACTGCATTCTATTACCATTGCTCGCATAATCTCATGGGTTGAAATGCGCCCGTCCTTTGTAGTATCGAGTTTGTCAGACACATAGTCTTTAAATGCTCTGTCGGGAAAATTAGTGCTGTCGATGTTAATATAAGTGTCTATATTTTCCGAAAGCTCGGTATGGACTAAAAATGATTCATAGTCTTCTTTAAAAGAAACGAAAAGGTCGCCGGGGTCAGTTTCAAATGATACGATGCCCAATGAAGGGTCATAATCGTACTTTATCTCGCCCCATGATAGATAGTACGGATTGGCTCCTGCCCAGTCCCCGCCACCGTACAAATAATCGTCATAATCAAAAACTGCGCTCCGTACTTCGACGTCGGCGAGTTTTTCTTTTTCAACAATTGGCGTCAGGTCTACCTTGTAATGCCCATCTTCCATGTACATGGTAAGTGTTTTTTCTTCCGCTGCCGAGACCGAGAGGGACGCGGCGGCGACGGCTGCCGCGAGGACGCATACGGCAAGCGCCGCGAGCAGCAGTTTTGTTGTCTTTTTCATTTTTTCCTCCGTAAAATAAATTGGGATATATTTTAGGTTTCTCTTATTATAAAACAAAACGTTTTAAATGTCAATAAAACATTTTGTTTTAATTCAAAAAAATTTCAGTGCCGTGTTAGATTTTGTTTTAGCTTCAAATAGAACATTTTGTTTTGCGTATACTTTTGTTTGAGAGCTTTTATCGAGGGGGGAGACATGAAGAACCGGTTGGGTGAGCTGAGGCGCGGCTTCGGCATAAAACAGGTGGATTTTTCCGCCCGCCTCAAGTGCTCGCGTGGGTGCCTTTCGTGCTACGAACGCGGGGAGCTCGACACGCCGACGGACATTCTGTTTGATGCCGCGCAAATCTTCGGGACAAGCGTTGATTATATGCTCTATCTTACAGACGAAAAAAAACCGCATAACAGGAGTTCACGTCAAATGAAAAATCTCTGCAAGCGACTGCGCGACCTGCGCGAGGACAGCGACATAACACAGAAGAAGGTCGCGGAATATCTCGGCTGTTCTCAGGTCAGCTACTCATATTACGAAATCGGGAGGCGGGATATGCCGCCGGAGGTGCTGGTGAAGCTGGCAGCGTATTACAACACGAGCGTCGATTATTTGCTCGGGCTTACGGACGAAAAGAATCCGTACCCGCGAGCATCCAAATAAAAAGGCTCCCGCCGCAAAGTCCGCCGGGAGCCCGTTTTGTTTAATCTGCTTTTCTTCGCCCTAATAAATAAGCCATTAAAAGCTTTTGAAAGGGGGTCCGGGGGGAATCTTTTCTCTTGAAAAGATTCCCCCCGCCCAACTTTAAAACTCAATCAAACTCTCGCGCCACATGGAGGGGGCTTCGTAGCCGAGGAGGTTGACGACGGTCGCGGCGACGTTGGCGAGACCGAACTCGCCGGTATCCGCCTTGAGACGGCAGCCGGTATCCGCCGCGTCGTAGACTATAAACGGCACGCGGTTGAGGGAATGGCTCGTCTTAGCCTTAGGCAGACCGTTTTTGCCGAGCTTCGGCTGCTTCGTCTTCTTGTCGAGCTCGTACATCTCGTCCGCGTTGCCGTGGTCGGCGGTGATGAGCGCGACGCCGTGGAGCTCGTCGATGACGTCGAGTATGCGGCGGAGCTGGAGGTCCATGCCCTCGAGACCGCAGCGCGTAGCCTCATAATTCCCCGTGTGTCCGACCATGTCCCCGTTCGGGAAGTTGACGCGCAGGCAGTCATATTTGCCGGAGCGGAGCGCCTCGATGAGCGCGTCCGTTATCTCCGCGCACTTCATCCACGGTCTCTGCTCGAACGGAACGACGTCGGAAGGTATCTCGACGTAGGTCTCAAGCTCTTCGCTGAACTTGCCGCTCCTGTTTCCGTTCCAGAAATACGTCACATGACCGTACTTCTGCGTCTCCGATATCGCGTACGAGCGGACGCCCGTCGCGGCGAGATATTCTCCCATCGTGTTTGAAATTTCGGGCGGGCTGACGAGATAATTCTTCGGTATGTGAAGGTCGCCGTCGTATTCGAGCATGCCGGCGTAAACGACGCTTGGCACCTTGACGCGGTCGAATTTGTCAAAGTCTTCCCCGCCCTCGAACGCCTTCGATATCTCGATCGCGCGGTCGCCGCGGAAATTGTAGAAGATAACGCTGTCGCCGTCGTCGATAGTGCCGACGGGCGCGCCGTTCTCGGCGATAACGAACGCGGGCAGATCCTGATCGAGCACGGGCGCCTCTGCGCGGTAGGCGTTTATCGCCTCCTCGGCGGAGGCGAACTGACGTCCCTCTCCGCGAACGTGGCACGCCCAGCCGCGGGAAACCATGTCCCAGTTTGCCTCGTAACGGTCCATAGTGATGTTCATTCTTCCGCCGCCGGACGCGATCTTCACGTCAAAATCGGCGTCGCGGAGAGAAGAAAGGAATTCCTCAAACGGGAGGACGTATTCGAGCGCGGACGTCTCGCCGACGTCGCGTCCGTCGAGAAGCGTGTGTATGCGGACGCGGCGGACGCCGTCTTCCTTCGCGCGGACTATCATCGCCTTCAGATGGTCGATGTGGGAGTGGACGTTGCCGTCAGAGAAAAGACCGAGGAAGTGGAGCGTCGAGCCGTGCTCCTTTACGTTCGAGATGAGCTTTTGCCATGTTTCGGAGGCGAAGAGCTTGCCCGTCTCTATCGACTGCGTGACGAGCTTTGCGCCCTGCGCGAATACCTGACCCGAGCCGAGCGCGTTGTGCCCGACCTCGGAGTTGCCCATGTCGTCGTCGGTCGGCAGACCGACTGCCGTGCCGTGGGCGCGGAGCGTGATGTTCGGGCGGTCACGGAGAAGGCTGTCGAGCGTGGGCGTGTATGCCTCGGTGACGGCGTTGCCGTCGCCCGCGGGCGCAATGCCGACGCCGTCCATCACTATCGTGAGCACGGGTCCCTTTACGCCGCCGAATTTCGAATTTTTTGAAAGAGCGTTCATACTTTGATTATTTCCTTTCGCAATCATGCGGGGTTTAGTCTTCCGAAACTTAATTATACAACATTCCGAGAAAAAATAAAAGGGGAGAGGGGAAATTTTTGCCGACGGAGAAAAAACGGACGGTGCGCCGAGCTTGACAAGACGGGTGCGCGATTATATAATAATGAAAAAAGCGGGGAGGCGTGCTTATGGAAGACGAATGCGAAAAGGCGGGCGGCGTTACCGTCGCGATGAGCGGCGGGGTAGATTCGAGCGTCGCCGCGTACCTTCTTTTGCGCGAGGGGCGCGACGTCATCGGCGCGACGATGCGGCTTTTCGGCAACGAGGACATCGGGCTGCCGCGCGAGAGCGCGTGCTGCTCGCTCGAGGACGTCGAGGACGCGAGGACCGTCTGCCGCAGGCTCGGCATCGAGCACTTTGTTTTCAACTTCAGCGGCGCGTTCCGCGAGCGCGTGATCGAGCGGTTCATATCGGCATACGAGCGCGGCGAGACGCCGAACCCGTGCATAGACTGCAACAGATATTTAAAGTTCGACGTGCTGCGGCAGAGGTCGAGGGAGCTTTCGCGCGAGTTTGTCGCGACGGGGCATTACGCGCGGACATCGTTTGACCCCGGGACGGGGCGGCAGCTGCTTCTGCGCGCCGCGGACAGGGAAAAGGACCAGAGCTACGTCCTCTATTCGCTGACGCAGGACGAGCTCGCGCACACGCTGTTCCCGCTCGGCGGAATGACAAAGCCCGAGGTGCGGGCGGCGGCGGAGGCGGCGGGACTGCCGACGGCTGCGAAGCACGACAGCCAGGACATATGCTTCGTGCCGGACGGGAAGTATGCGGATTTTATCGAGGGGTACAGAAAAAAGACGTACCCCGACGGCGACTTCGTCGACACGGAGGGGCATGTTTTGGGCAGGCACAAGGGAATAATAAGGTACACGGTCGGTCAGCGGCGGGGGCTCGGGCTCGCGCTGCCCGCGCCGATGTACGTCTGCGCCGTAGATGCGGAGAACAACACCGTCGTCCTCTCGCGAGGGGATGAGCTTTACAGCTCGCGGCTGAGGGCGAACAACATAAACCTTATCTCTGTCCCATCGATAGAGGAGCCGATGAGGGTCACGGCGAAGATAAGATACTCCCAGCGCGAGCGTCCGGCGACCGTTTTACAGACGGGGGAGGACGAGATAGAGGTCGTTTTTGACGAGCCGCAGCGCGCCGTGACGAGGGGGCAGGCGGTCGTGCTCTACGACGGCGACCGCGTCGTCGGCGGCGGGACGATATGCGGATGAAAAAATAACGGCGCGCGGGGAAGGCAAAAGCGCATTTTCCCCGCGCGCTTTTTTCGTTCATAAAAAATTAATAATCCGAGCTCTTTATTATCGGGCGAATATATGGTATACTTATTCCGAATAACCATTTGAACAAAAGGAGGCGGAAAAGCGTGAATATGAAGATGCGGCATATAATAAAGGCGTTCGCGGTCTTCGGTCTGGCAGCGCTTTTCTGCCTCATTTTCCCGCTCACCGCGTCCGCCGACGGGAACGAGGGCTCGGGTGTCGCCGTCATGCTCGACGATATGTCGAAGACCGACGTGTGGGGCTCCGTTTCGGGGACGGTTTCGTACATGAGATACACGGCGGAGACGATGTATCTCTCGTCGGGCGAGGACGACACGGGGTATCTTTCCGTGAGGAACAACAGCGCCGTGACGGGCGCGCCGCTCGAGGTCAGCCGCTCGTTCGACACGCCCCTCGACCTCTTTTCCTATAACGAGATAGGCTTTTACATCAACATAACGGACCCCGGCGACGGCACGCCCGTCTCGGGCTACGTCGTGACGCTCACGCTCTACTCGCGCGGACCGTCGTATTCGTTCCGCACGGAGTGCGGGGCGGGCGAGTGGACGCGCGTTACGGCGGCGATAGGAGATTACAGCCTCAGGACCGACATCATCGGCATCTCGGTCTCCGTCACGGCGACGGCGGCGACGGAGGAGACGGCTCCCGGGACGGACGGGGAGGCTGCGCCGCCCGCGCTGCCGCTGAGGCTCGCGTTCCGCCTCGACGGCATCTCGACGGGAGCGCCGAGGGACACCTCTTTTGAGGAGCGGTTCCTCTGCGCGTCGTTCGAGTCGCGCGGCGGGCGGCTCACGGCGGGAGACGACGCCGTCACGCTCGCGCACATCGACGGGACGGGCAGGCTCTCGGGCTGCCCCGTCATCCGCGGGCGCGAGGACGCCGACTATGACATGATAAGATTTACGGTGACGGAGACGGCGCCTGTGCGCGCCGTGCTCGAGGTGACGTATCTTGACGGCGGGACGTACACGTCGGAGGAAAAGGCGGTCGCCGTCGGCGTCGGGAACGCGCTGTGCTTCCGCGTTGCGAACATAGGGGACATATATTCGTTCTCGCTCTCGTTTACGGGGGATGGCGCGGGCGAGCTTTTGCTCGGCGGAGTTTCGCTCCTTTCGCTTCCGGACGGCGAGGCGTCCGGCATAGGCACGCTCGACCTCTGCCGCGTGTCAAAAGACGGCAGCGTCAAGCTGCGCGGCTCCGTTCCGTCCGAGACCGTCGCCGAATACATGGACGGGAAAATCTCCGTTTACTGCGTTCCGATAAACGGCGACTGGGACGTTTTGCCCGAGGACGCCGTTCCGTGCGCGGAGATAAGCATGACGACGCGGTTCGATATCGACATTCCGGCGTCGTCTCTGCCGACGGGATACCGCGCGATGCGGTTCTGCGCGGCGATAACGCGCGGCGGACAGGCAGTCCTCATATCGCGTCCGACGCTGCCGACGTTCGCGGACGACGCGGGCGCGCGCCTGCCCGACTACGGCACGAGCATAAAGGGGATCATATCGGGGCGCGACTCGGTCGGTTTGGGCGCGGCGATGACGTTTTTCGACGTCTGCACCGGTGATCTTTTCGGCACGGCGGCGTCGGGGAGGATGTACTCATTCGGCGGGAACGTGTACTACTTCGACAGCGGCGTCATCGGTGAGCTCGACACGAAAATAAAGACGGCGTCCCTCACGGGAACCGCCTGCTATATCAGACTTTCGCCCGAGAGGGGGAGGTTCTTTTCGACCGATACCGTCGAGGGGAGCTCGGCGCTTTACGCCGCCGTCGACTTTCTCTCGCAGCGGTATTCCTCGCCCGAGCACGGATATATCGCGGGAATTGCGATAAGCTCCGGCGACCTCTCCCCCACGTCGGGCGTCGACGCGGCGAGGACGCTCGCACTGACGTATCAGACGGGGCGGGGGAGGATATCGGGCTTCCGCGTAATGCTTTCGCTGCCGGAGCCCTTCGTCGGCGACGGGTCCGCCGCCGACGCGGCGGACGCGCTGTTACGCATTCGCTCCGGAGCGTCCGTCATAGGCTCGCAGGCGTGCGACATCCTGCTTGAGACGAAAACGCCGCTCTCGTCATACGACGCCGTCAGCTCCTTTTTGCAGTCGCTGCCGGGATGGGAGGCATCATCGTATTTCGTCATATACGACCAGCCGGACAGCCTGCCCTCCGAGCCGCGCGCGCTGCTCTCCGATTACGCCTCCGTCTATTACGGGGCGTGCTCGCGCGGCAGGCTGCGCGGGCTCGTGCTCAACTCGGGCGAGAAAACGGAGGCTATGGCGGAAGGGAGCTTCGGAAAATTTTCCGAATATTTCTTCCTGCTCGACACCGGCGAGGGCGCTGTGACAGACGCGTATACGGGCACGGAGCCCGACGTCGTCCCCGACGGGGCGCGGATAAAGACGTTCTTTCAGGGCAGAGAGAGTCACCGTCCGATCGCGTTAAAGGGAAAATACGGCATATTCGATTTTTCCGATTCGTTCGACACGGCGGGCTGGTTCTCGGTCGGGGGCAAATGCTCGACAGTGAGCGCCGCCGGCGGGCGTGCGATGAGAGCCGATACAGGCGGCGGCGTCATCCGCTTTTTCGGGACGCCGCGAGACTTCTCGGCGGCGGATTGGCTCTCGGTATCTGCATTTTCCGACATCCCGGGCTCGTTCGTGCTGACGCTCTACACTTCGTCTGGCTCGATGCGCGCGACGCTGACGCTCGGAACCGAGCCGGCGGAAAAATATATCGACATCTCGAATTTTGGCGGGGCGTCGTCGGTTTACGCGATCTCGCTTTTGCCGAAAGACAGGACCGCGACGGTGTTCGTCCGCGGACTTTCGGCTTACAGCAAAACGCTCGGGGACGAGGAGCTCGCCGCCGCGTTTTTGCCGCCGCCCGAAGAGGACGGAGGCGCGGACGGGGGCATCCCGCTCGAGGTGACGGCGATATTTTCGCTTGCGGTCGCGGTCGGCGCCGCGGCGTTCGCCGTCATGGGATACGGAAGAAGGGAGCGCGAGAGGCGCGGATCTGAGAATGAACAACAATAACAAAAACGGCAGCGGCGGCGGAAAATACAGGCTCGCGGGGCTTTTGGCGTCGGCGCTCGCGGCGGTCGTCTGCTTCTTTGCTTATTTCAAGGGGGGCAGGGAGAGCTACGCGCCGTGCCTCTTCTTTGCAGCCGCGTGCTTCGCCGTCGTCGGCACCTCGGAGCTTCTGCTCGCGAAGGCGACGGGCGCTGGAGGAGTATTTCAGTATCTTAAGCCCGCGCTATTCTATATTATCGCCGTCTTTGCGGCGGTCTTTGCCGTCGCGGTCTTGATCACGGGCGGCGGGGAGTAATTTCACATTTATCATTTTTCACGGGAAAAAACATGGACACGGAAAACATAACGGCGGAACACAGGCGGAAGAGGTCACTCGGGCGGTATTACATTTACTATACCGTCGGTTTTGTCATTCTCTCGGCGCTCGTGTTCTCGCCCTACATCGCGACGGGGCGGACGTTCATCTGGACTGACGACGCCTGGTCGCAGCACTACAAGTCGCTCGTATATTATTCCCGCTATCTGCGGGAGGCGCTGCGGTGCCTATTTTCGGGGGCGGCGCTGCCAAGGTGGGATTTTGCCATAGGCGAGGGCGCCGACATACTGACGACGCTCCACTATTACGTCATAGGCGACCCGCTCTCTCTCTTTTCGGTATTCGTGCCGGAGAGGTACATACATATCCTATACGACGCGCTCATAATACTGAGGCTGTACCTCGCGGGTGTGCTTTTCTCAGCATTTGCGTTTCTCTGCGGGTACAAAAACAGGCGCGCCATCCTGACGGGGGCGTTTACATACTGCTTTTGCTACTGGGCGATAACGAACGCGGGCAGACACCCGTATTTTCTGAATCCGATGCTGTATTTTCCGCTGCTTTTGATCGGCTTTGAGCTCGTTTTCAGGCGCAGGCGTCCGTATGTTCTGATACTCGCCGTCGCAATTTCGGCATCGTCGAATTTCTATTTCTTCTATATGCTCGTCGCGGCGTCGGTGCTCTACGTCGTCTGCCGCCTCTTTGTCAAAGTGAGGCGCGGGGAGGAGAGCGCGAGGCGCGCGCTGCGGCTGTTTTTGAGGATCGCGTTGGCGTCTGTGCTCGGCGTCATGATCGCCGCCGTCATAATGCTGCCGGTCGGGATGACGTTTCTGCGGGAGTCGAGGGCGTCCGTCGACTACAAGGTGGGGATATTTTATCCGCTCCAGTACTATATCGGGCTGCCGGGGATGCTGGCGGGAGACACGGGCGGCGAATACTGGCTCTGCGCCGGATTCTCGGTCGTATGGTTCCCGTGCGTAATACTCCTTTTCAGAAAAAAGCGGCATCCGCTACTGAAGCTGTTTTACGCCGCGGCGGCGCTCATCGTCATCTTCCCCGTGCTCGGGCACGCGCTCAACGGCTTCACATATGTGACGAACCGATGGACGTGGGCGCTCGCGTTCCTCGCGGCGTTCACGGTGACGGCGATGTGGCGCACGTTTGCGGAGATGGACGCGTCCGATTTCCTTCACGTCGCGGCGGCGGAGTTTTTGATCTTCATCCTCTGCCTCATATTCGGCGATTCGAGGACGCTCGGCTCGATGGCGGCGCTCGCCGTGACGTTTTTGCTCCTGATACTGACGGCGCCGCGAACCGACGTCTTCGGCAGAAGGCTGATGAAGCGCATCCGCTGTGAGCGGATCATGGCGACGGTCTCGTGCGTCGGCATCGTCGTCTCCGCGCTCTGCTATTCCTCCCCGATCGGGAAGAACAACGTTGCGGAGCACGTTCCCTCGGCGGGGATCGCCGAGGCGCTGATGAACAACGAGGCGGAGACGATAAAAGGGCTTGCGGAAAAAGAAGGCGTCACGGAATTTTACAGGTACTCGGGTCCGCATCTCACCGAGAATGCGGGGCTTCTGTCGGGGGTGTCGTCGACGCAGTATTATTGGTCGCTCTCGAACCCGAACGTGATAGAGCGCAACAACGCGCTCGCGATAAGGGACTACTGGCTTTCGGAATACGGCGGCTGTGACGGCAGGACGGTCATGAATATGCTCGCCTCGGTCAGGTACTACGTCACCGCGGGCTACGAGCGGTCGCCGGTGCCCGACGGATTTTCCTCCGTCATGCAGTATTCGGACCCCGACGGCGAGCCCGGAGAGGGGTATCGGGTATACGAAAACGAAAACGCGCTTCCGTTCGGATACACATATTCCCGTGTGCTCGACGCGGGCGAGTGGGAGGCTCTCGACCCCGCCGCGCGCGAGGAGGCGATGATGTACGGCGCGCTCGTCAACAGCAAGGACGGCAAGGACGGCAAGGACGGCGGGGAGTCGACGGGACTGCCGACGCTCGACATAGGCGAGTATATAAAGGGGACGGATGTGCCGTACCGCGTGACGTGCTACAGCGACGGGGTGACGTATGAGGACGGTCGCTTCATCGTGACTAACCCTTACAGCTCGGCGGCGCTCAGATTCGACAGCGTCATGGCGTCGGAGATGTTTCTGTATTTCAGCGATTTCGAATTTGTCGGCACGTCGGACTTTGACCTCTACCTCGGCGGCGAGGACGTTGACCCGAACGACAAATTCACGCGCGAGGCGTGGGATGCGCTTCCGGCATGGGACAAGTGGCAGAATTGGCAGGACGAGATCTTTTGGGTCAATCCGACGGGCGTCATGCTTTCGATGAGGTCGGGCACCGTGTCGAACTCGATGCTGTGGTACACGAGCAGATATCAGTTCTACAACGGGCGCGACGACTTTTTAATAAATCTCGGAAGCCACTTCGGCGGGGACTCGTCGATAACGATCACATTCCCGAAGGCGGGGGTGTATTCCTTCGGCGGGCTGTCTGTCATAACGAGACCGTTTTCGGCTTATGACGGCGTGTTCGAGGCGCTCGCGGAGGACACGCTGACGGACGTCGTTTTCGGCACCGACAGTGTGACGGGAAAAATATCGCTCGAGGTGCCGAAGCTCCTCTGCCTTTCGATACCGTATTCCGACGGATGGGAGGCATTTGTCGACGGGGAGCCGGTAAAGACGCTGCACGTCAACAAAGCGTACACGGGGATAATGCTCGGGTCGGGCGCGCACACGGTAGAGATGCGATACCGCACGCCGTTTCTTTCGGCGGGCGCCGCAGTGTCTGTCACGGGCGCCGCGATATTTGCCGCTGTCGCCGCCGTTACGGAGTTGAAGATAAGAAGACGGCGGCGTGCCGGAGAAAATAAAACGATATGAAAAGGGGGCGGACATATGACGCTCAGTATTGTGGTTCCCTGCTATAACGAGGAGCGGGCGCTGCCGGTCTTTTACGCGGAGTTAAAACGGGTGCTCTCGGAGATGGGGCTTGAGGGCGCGTATGAGCTGATACTCGTCAACGACGGCTCGAAGGACAACACGCAGTCCGTCATAGAGGAGCTCGCCGCGGGGGATGAGAATATAGCATATCTCAAGCTCTCGCGCAATTTCGGAAAGGAAAGCGCGCTTTACGCGGGGCTCTCGAACGTTCACGGCGACTACGTCGTAATAATGGACGCCGATATGCAGGACCCGCCGTCGATGCTGCCCGAGATGCTTGCCGCCGTCGAGGGCGGCGAGTGCGACGTCGCGGCGACGCGGCGCGTCGACAGGAAAGGGGAGCCGCCGGTGCGGAGCTTTTTCGCGCGGATGTTCTACCGGCTCATAAACAAGATCTCGGATGCGGACATAGTCGACGGCGCTCGCGATTTCCGCCTGATGCGGCGCGACGTCTGCGACGTCATCGTCTCGATGAAGGAGTACAATCGATTCTCGAAGGGGCTTTTCGGCTGGGTCGGATACAAAACGAAGTGGCTCGAGTACGAGAACCGCGAGCGCGTTGCCGGGGAGACGAAGTGGAGCTTTTGGCACCTGTTCGGGTACGCGCTCGACGGGATCGTGAACTTCTCGCAGATGCCGTTGACGATCGCGTCGTGGTTCGGGCTGTTCATGACGTTTTTCGCGTTCGTGATGGAGATCGTAGTCGTCGTGAGAAGGCTCGTGTTCGGCGACCCCGTCGCGGGCTGGGCGTCGCTCGTCTGCGTCATCGTCTTCGTCGGCGGCATACAGCTCTTCTGCCTCGGGATAATGGGGCAGTATCTCGCAAAGCTGTACCTTGAGGCAAAAGGACGTCCTCACTACATCGTGGAAAAATCGAACCGCGCCGACGTCGAAAAAACGGGGTGAGGAAGAAACGAAAAAAAGTGTTGCTAAATACACAACAAATGTGTATAATATAATTGTCGAGCGGTAAAGATATGAAACGAAAAGATCTGATAAGGATGCTTGAGCAGAACGGATGGTATCTGTCGAGGAACGGGGGCAGTCACGATGTGTATACTAACGGTACGGACAGCGAAGTGATACAGCGCCACAAAGAAATTAAAGAAAATTTGGCAAAAACAATAATCAAGCGGAGAGGGCTCAAATGATCCCCGCTCATGGAACAATTTTTTGAGGTATGATATATGAAAAATTCTTATCCAATTGTTATGACGCCCGACGAGGCAGAGGGCGGATATGTGGTGTATATCCCGGATTTCGATATCAATACGGAGGGAGACACTCTCACCGAGGCAATCGAAATGGCACGGGACGCTATCGGACTTATGGGAATAGATATGGAGGACAATCATAAAGTGCTTCCGTCTCCCACGCCGCTTTATGAAGTAAAAAAAGAGACTGAGGGCGATATCGTCACCCTCGTCGATGTTGATTTCACCGAATACCGCAGACAAAACGAGCAGCGCGCGGTGCGCCGGAATGTGACCCTGCCGTCGTGGCTCGACTACGAGGCGGAAAAGAGCGGAATAAACGTTTCCGCCATACTCCAAAGAGCGCTGAAGCAGGAGCTTCATATAACGAACCGCTGAAAAGACTTGCAGACGCTTTAATGCGTCTGCAAGTCTGCGCGGTGATATGAGGGCTGCAGGGGGACATCGGGCGCGTTTTTCATCGGGGACTTTTTTGAAAAAAACTATTGACAAACGCGCCGCGATGTTATATACTATTTAGGCGTCGAGAGACGGGCCATTAGCTCAGTTGGTTAGAGCAACCGGCTCATAACCGGTCGGTCCGGGGTTCGAGTCCCTGATGGCCCACAAAGAAATATCGGGGGGTATTGCCCCCCGATTTCTTTTTTCGCAAAAGGGGGAACGGCTTTTCCGTTCCTGTTTTTATATGTGAAAACGCTCTATTCTCACTTTTCGGGACAAAATTCACGGAACACGGGCTGTCATTTTTGTCTCGCTGTGTGTATAGTTGACGGTAGGCGAACTTCACCGCTCCACGCGGGCGCTTTTCAGAGCTTTAGCTCGCTAAAGCTCCGTCGGATTTCGCCTTGCGTCCGGCAAGGCGGAATTCTCCGCGCGCAAAATCATCCGAAAATCGTTCCGCGTGGAGTGCTTCGCAGTTTTCGGCGTTGTATCATCAGCGGCATCAGCGGCGCGCTTATGCCGCCGATCTTGTGTCTCTACCTTCTTTACGGTCCGTACGCGCGGCTGCTCACGCATAAAAAGGTCCTAGCCGCAGTCTCGGGTGTCGGGACAAAGCGTTTCCGCATCTTTTGCGCCGCCGTGACCTCCGTGATGCTGGCGGCGGGCGCTGCCGACAAGGCGGCGTTTGTAATGAGCGGCGCATACAGAGGGTCGGATACAGCCGGCAGCATTGTGAGTATAATCGCGATCGTTTGCCTTTTTGCTCTCGCAGCGGCATGTGTCGCATATATCGTCAAAAATTCGGTGCGCGGCAGGCGCGCGTCCGTTTTTGCCGAGGCGGCGAGGGGACTTTTGTTCCCCATAGGCGCGGGTTTTCTTTTGGGCTCCATAGAGATAGGAATATTCACGGATGAAATTACGATCCGAGCGCTTACATCAATGAACGGGATCAGCTTTTTGACGGGCGCGCTGATAATCATCGTCACCTCCGCCGCGGCGAAGGCGGCAGAGCGGCGCGTCGGGCGCGCGGACGGAGAACCGGAAAAGTAAACGCCGGGATTCGGTCTTCCCGTCATACTTTTCCTTGTCCTTTCATATGAATATGGTAAGTTCGTGACAAAAGAAAGGACAAGGAAGACGAGAAGATGAGAATGAGAAGCGGATTTTTACCCGAGCCCGAGAATGAAGCGTACCTCCCCGAGGGATACCGCGCGGGGAGCGCCGAGAACAGGGCGTACGTCTCGTCCGCGGCGGGACTTCTGCACGCGATGGAGACGGGAGCGATATGCGAGGCGCCCGCCGTCATGTGCGACAGCGGGGATTACAGCCTGCGCGTCGAGCTCGGCGGCGCCGTCGGGATAATAAGGCGCGAGGAGGTCAGCCTGACGGGCGCAGGCGAGGAGGTCAAGAACATCGCGGTGATAACGCGCGTCGGCAGGGCGGTCTGCTTTGTCGTGCAGCATGTGGACATGACGGTGACGCCGCCCGTCGCGTACCTTTCGCGGCGCGAGGCGCAGCGGATGTGCATGAGAAATTACATTTCCGACCTCATCCCCGGCGACATAATACCGGCGAAGGTCACGCATCTCGAGCGGTTCGGCGCGTTCGTAGACATCGGGTGCGGCATAATCTCGCTTCTGCCCGTCGACGCGATCTCAGTCTCCCGCATATCGCATCCGAAGGAGAGGCTGCCGGTGTCGTCGAGGATTCACGTCGTCGTCAAGTCGAAGGACGGGATGGGGAGGCTGTGCGTGACGCACCGCGAGCTCTGCGGGACTTGGGAAGAGAACGCGGCGATGTTCTCGCCGGGGCAGACTGTCGCGGGCATCGTCCGCTCGGTCGAGAGCTACGGAATATTCGTAGAGCTGACGCCGAACCTGACGGGGCTCGCGGAGCCTCACGACGACGTGACCGTCGGCGGCAGCGCCGCCGTATACATAAAAAACATCGTCCCCGAAAGGATGAAGGTAAAGCTCGCCGTCGTCGGCGCTTACAGGGGCGAGCTTCTGCGAGACGTCTCCCCGCCGAGGTATTTTATAGACACAGAGACCGTGCGTCACATAGACTGCTGGCGCTATTCGCCCGAATGCTGCGAGCGCGTCATAGAGACGGTATTTTAAATATTCCGCGCCGAGAAGAAAAACTCCGGCATAAAAAAGAGCGGCGTACATGTTTCTCACGCATGAAAAGCCGCAGGAAAAAGAGCGACCGAAAATGTTCCTCACGCATTTTCAGCCGCTCTTTTTTATTCCAAAAACCAAGTTATCAGAGGTTTTGAAAAGGGGGCGCGGGGTGAAAACAGAAAATGCCGCAATGCGGCATTTTCGTGTTTTTCGCGGAGCGAAAAAGCCCACTTTATTGCAAAAGTTTTTCCCCCGCAAAATATTTATTCCCCATAAACCTCCGCCGCTATTCTGACGTTTGTCATGGCGTCGGGGGAGTAATAGTCGGCGCCGATTTTTTCGGCGAGTTCTTCCGTGAGGACGGCTCCGCCGACGACGATTTTGCAGTCGCAGGCGGCGCGCAGCGCCTCTATCGTCCGCTTCATCGCGGGGACCGTCGTCGTCATGAGGGCGGAGAGCCCGACGAGGCGCGCGCCGGTCGCGAGCGTCTCCTTCACTATTCGCTCCGGCTTGACGTCGCGTCCGAGGTCGTGAACGTCGTAGCCGTAATTGGACATTATCGCCGAGACTATGTTCTTCCCGATGTCGTGTACGTCGCCCTCGACCGTCGCGAGAACGACGACGCCGCGAGACGGCGTGCCGTCGGAAGAGGGCAGGAGCCGCTTTATCTCGGAAAACGCCGCCGTTGCCGCGTCAGCTCCCGCGATCAGGGCGGGCAGGAATACATACCCCTTTTCGTACTGCTCGCCGAGCCGCGAAAGCCCCGGAATTATTTCGCCGTCGATGATGTCCATCGAGGTGTGCCCGCGTTCGAGCAGTCCGGAGGCAAGCCGCGCCGCCTCCGATTTGCGGCCCATGAACACTGCTTCGGCAAGTGTATAATTATTTTCGGCAGAAGACGAAGATGTGGCATTTGAGGCGGTGGACGGGACGGTGAGCGACGTCCCGAGGGCGGAAAAGTCTCCCGTCAGCGCGCGGTACGCGGCGAGCGCATCCCTCATCGGGGCTGACTCGGGATTTATTATCGCCGCCGTGAGACCCGAGGCGAGCGCGAGCGTCAGGAACGCGGCGTTCACGGCGTCACGGTCGGGAAGACCGAACGAAACGTTCGAGACGCCGAGCACAGTGCCGACGCCGAGCTCCTCGCGGACGCGGCGCACGACCTCGAGCGTGACGCCTGCGGCGCCGCCGTCCGCGGCGACAGTGAGCGTCAGCGCGTCTATCAGAATGTCTGATCTCGGGATGCCGTATTTCTCCGCCTCCGAAACGATGCGCTCCGCTATGCGGAAGCGACCGTCCGCGGTGTCGGGGATGCCGTTTTCGTCGAGGGCGAGCCCTATGACGACGCCGCCGTATTTTTTCACGAGCGGGAAGACGGCGTCCATGACCTCGCGCCGCCCGTTCACGGAGTTGACGACGGGCTTGCCGCCGTATTTTCTCATCGCAGCCTCCATCGCTGCGGGGTCGGAGGTGTCGATAACGAGGGGCAGCGGGACCGCCGCCTCGACGGCGGCGACGACGCGGACGAGCGTTTCCGCCTCGTTTGTCTCGGGGACGCCGCAGTTTATGTCGAGCGCGTCCGCGCCCGCGTCCGCCTGAGAGTACGCGAGCGAGACGATGTGATCTATGTCGGAGGCGTCAAGGCGGCGGAGCGCCTCCTTCAGCTTCGGCTTGCCGGTCGGATTTATGCGTTCGCCTATGACGACGGGACGCGAGCCGAAGGTGACGGTGCGCGTCGCGGACGCCGCGCGCGTCACGGGCGTATGTTCGCGGACGTGCACTTTCATGCCCGATATCATGTCGGCGGTCTTTTTTATATATTCCGGCGTCGTGCCGCAGCAGCCGCCTATGGCGGCGGCGCCGAGGCGCGCCATGCGGAGCTCCGACTCCGCGAACGTGTCTGTGTCGACGTCGTAGCGGATATTGCCTCCGTCAACGACCGGAAGCCCCGCGTTCGGCGAGACGAACACGGGCAGACGCGTCGCCGCGAGCAGACGGGGCAGCTCCCTTTCCATCGCGTCGGGACCGACGCCGCAGTTGAGCCCTACGGCGGCGACGCCGAGCCCTTCCATGACGGCGGCGAATGTCTCGATGTCGGCGCCCGACAAAAGCCTGCCGTCCGTGACCGTCGCTGAGACGAAAACGGGCAGTGAGCATGCCTCCTTCGCGGCGATCACAGCCGCTTTAGCCTCGCGGACGTCGGTCTGCGTCTCGATCAGGACGAGGTCGCAGAAGGGCGCGCCCGCGGTTATAACGGTTTTGAAAAGCGAGACGGCGGCTTCAAATTCAAGGTCGCCGAGCGGGGCGAGAAGATGCCCCGTCGAGCCCATGTCGAGCGCGACGAAGCCGCGCCCCGCCTCCGTCACGGCGCGGCGGGCGAGAGCGCAGCCCGCCTCCGTCAGCGAGCGCGCCGCCTCTTCGTTGCCGGGACGCGCGGTGACGAACGTGTTCGTCTTGATTATGTCGGCTCCCGCATCAAGATAGAGGCGGTGGAGCGCGAGAATGCCGTCTGGGCGGGAGATGTTCCACCCGTCGGAGGGCTCGCCGGGCGAAAGCCCCATCGACTGGAGCACCGTGCCCGTCGCGCCGTCGAAGATGAGCACGCGCCGACCGAGCGCGTCAAGGATAGTTTCTTTCATATGTGCGTCCCCCCGATTACTTTCCTATTATGTCGGAGATGTTGTTCATTATCGCCGCAGCCGTCTCGGGTCTGTTCATCGTGTAGATGTGGACGTGGTCGACGCCGTGGGCGAAGAGGTCTATTATCTGCTCCGTCGCGTATGCGATGCCAGCCTGACGCGTCGCCGCCGGGTCGCCGCCGAAGCGGTCCGCGATCGCGCGCATACGGGGCGGGAGCGTCGTTCCCGAGAGCTCGGCGGAGCGGATTATCTGCCGCACGTTCACGACGGGCATTATGCCGGCGACGACGGGAGCCGTCACCCCCGCGCGGAGCATGCGGTAGAGAAACGCGTAGTAGAGGTCGTTGTCGAAAAACATCTGCGTCGTGAAAAATTCCGCACCGCAGGCTGCCTTTTCGCGAAGATATCCGATGTCGTCGACGTAGCTTTCCGACTCGGGATGCCTGTCGGGATAGCAGGCGGCGCCGAGGCAGAACGAGCCTTTTTTACTGATATGCGAGAGCAGGTCCGTGGCGTGCGGAAAATCCTTCGCGACGGGGGAGCCGTCCGCCGGCAGGTCGCCGCGCAGAACGAGGATGTTTTCGACGCCGAGGTCTGAAAGGCGCCCCGTCAGCCTGTCCGCCTCGCTGCGCGTCGACGAAAAGCAGGTCAGGTGCGCGAGGGCGGGAATGCCGTGCTTCTCGACGGCGGCGGCGACGTCGAGCGTGTAGTCGGGCGTCGAGCCGGAGCGGCACGTCACGGAGATGTACGACGGGCGGAGCGGGGCGAGCTTTTCGATGACGCGGAGCGTCTCGTCCGTGCTGCCCGCCGCCTTCGGGGGGAATATCTCAAACGAGACTGACGGGCGCTCGCTTTTGAGGATCTCGGATATTTTCATGTTTTTGTCTCCTTTCGCTTGGCGGACAGCCGCATGACATGAGGCCACAGAAGGTAAATTAGGAAGGCGCAGAAAAGCACGGCGCCTGCGTATAAAACGGAGTTCACGGCAACGCCGAAGCGCGCCGTTATATCGCGGCAGACGGGCAGTGTCGACGGGGTCGGACCGAGGTAAAACATATTCACCTCCGGGTGGGAGGGGTGAAACGCGATATTGATGACGAGCGCAATAAGGCAAAGGATCAGATAGAGCGCCGCCGTGTCAAAAAAGGCGCGGGGAGGACTTCGGAAGTCTTCGCCTGACGGGGAGTTTTCCGCGCCGTCCCATACTGTGCGCGCGGCGTAGACGCCGAGGAAGATGAGGCAGAGATGCCACAGAAAAGAATGAATGGTCACAGATAAATACGGGCGCAGCATCGTCCCCGGCGCGATGTAGGACGCGGCGCCTCCGAGCAGACCGAACGTCGCGAGAAACGTCCGCGCCGCGCGCGACGCGCGGGCGCCAATGAAGGGGATGAGAATGCAGATATACATGGGCACCGAGCAGAGCTGGAAGGGGAAAAGGTCGGCGCGCCATGCGCCCTCGACCGCAGGGTAGAAGAGCTGCTTGTAGGTCTCGCCGAGGCAGAGACAGACGCCGACGGCGAAAAACAGACGCGCGTCACGCCGCTGCCTTTCCGACTGCTCGCCGCGCCGGGGAATGAGGCATGCCGCGGCGACGGCGGCGGGGACGCCGAGGATCAGAAAGAAGAGGTGAAAGGCGCCGTAGGGCTCGGCGGAAAACGGGCGCGCCGTTGACCGCAGCAGGCGGAAAATAAATTCCCCGATACTCAAAATGTACTCAGCGTATCTCAAAATTGCTCTCCCCCTCCTCTCGAATGATTTCGGAAGCGCAAAAAATGCGCGGCTCTTTTTTCCTTTCATCAATTATACACTTTTTTGCGCCTCAGTGCAAGCGCCGCTGCCGGTGGGGATGCAAAAACGGGTCGAATTCCGCTCTGCGCGCGTAAAATGTGCAATATGCGGAATCGAATATTGCGCGATTGTGAAAAAAATGTGAATTTTTCGCCGTTTTCGGTCTTTTCTATTGACAAACCATGTTTTAAAGTGATATCATTATTACCGTCCGAAGGCGGAGGCACCGCACTGCTAACCGCGCGGAACATTTTTCAGGAGGAAAAAACAGAATGAAGAAGATTATTGCACTCCTTCTCGCGCTCACGTTTATCTTTGTAATGTTTGCAATGTCCGCGTGCACGCCCGATGAAGGGGAAGGCAAGGGAACGGGCGACGCCGCTTCCACGGGCGACAAGAATCCGAGCGACAAGTCGACGGAAGCGCCCGGCGATGACAAGTCGACAGAGGCTCCCGAAGGCGACAAGTCGACGGAGGGTCCCGCAGAGACCGAGGGCGACGATGACGCCGTAGTTCCCGGCTCCGTCGCATACGACGGAATGGAAGCTCCCGAAGGCTCTCAGTACTTCGTCGTAACTCCCGAGAACGTCATCCATGACGGCAAGGGTTCCTGGGGCAACAGCACCACATACACGGCTGCCGCTGCGTTCGACAACGACATCTACACTGACTACGACTGCGACGAAAAGAACGAGTCCGTCAACAGCGCAGAGATGGAGTTCGGTATCGCCGGCGACGGCACGTTCGAGACCGGTTATGTCGGCGCTTACTTTGCAGATGGCATTTACCTCACGCACATCCGTTATGCGGGTCGTACGAGAGGCTCCTCTACGAACGAGGCAGACATCGGCAACCTCGACAAGGATTACCTCTCCCGTATGATCGGCGGTAAGTTCGAAGTTTCCACCGACGGTGAGAACTGGACAGAGGTCGCCGTTGTTGAAGAGAGACCGGATCAGGAAGGCAAGGCTTCCGAGATCGTGGTTCCAGCCGATATCGCGGGTCAGGTCGTCAACTACGTCCGTTATGTCGGACCTGCGGGCGGTTACTGCAACGTTGCAGAGATCGAGCTTTGGGGCAAGCCGGCAAAATAAGCCTTAAAACATAATGAAAGCCGCCGCGGCGTATGCCGCGGCGGTTTTTTGTATATCGGGGAGGGCGCTGCTTTTGCCGACGGGCGGCGGGAGCGATTTGACCGACGGGCGGCGGTTCCGTCGTGGGGGAGGCGGCGCTTTCATTGTTAGGGCGGCGGTTCCGTCGTGAGGACGCGGTGCGTCTGTCGTGAGGGCGGGCGGCGGGAATTGATGAGGCTGACGCCTCCTCAATTTTTACGCCTCAAAATCGCCGCGGATGTCCTCGACGGGCGGCTCTGTCGGGTAATCCCCCGTGAAGCAGCCGCGGCAGATGCCGAGACCGCAGACTATCTCCGACAGGCGCTCCTCACGCAGATACGCGAGCGAGTCGGAGCCGATGATCTGCCGTATTTCCTCTACCGAGCGGTTGTAGGCGAGGAGCTGCGTGCGCGCGGGGACGTCCGTCCCGAAATAGCACGACCACAGAAACGGCGGCGACGCCACGCGCATATGCACTTCGCGCGCGCCAGCCTCGCGCAGAATGTGAACGGTCCTGTCGGACGTCGTGCCGCGCACGATCGAGTCCTCGATCATTATGATGCGCTTGCCTTCGACCGCCTCCCTTATCGGGTTCAGCTTGACGCCGACGCTCGTCTCGCGGTTCTTCTGCTTCGGCTTGATGAACGTCCTTCCGACGTAGGCGTTCTTGACGAACGCGGTGCCGTAGGGAATGCCGGAGGCGAGGGAATATCCGAGGGCGGCGACGTTGCCCGATTCGGGTACTCCGACGACGAGGTCGGCGTCGACGGGGGAATCCTCGGCGAGGAATTTTCCCGCGAGCATCCGCGAATGATATACGCTCATCCCGTCAAAAATGCTGTCGGGGCGGGAGAAATATATGTACTCGAAGACGCAGCGCGCCTCCTTCTCCTTCGGCAGCGCGCGGCTCATGTCGGAGCTGATGCCGCCCTCGGGCGTTATCGTCACGATCTCGCCGGGGCGCACGTCGCGGACGAACTCCGCGCCGACCGTGTCGAGCGCGCACGACTCGCTCGCGAGCATCCACACCCCGTCGCGCCTGCCGATGCAGAGCGGGCGGAAGCCGTACGGGTCGCGGACGCCTATCAGCTTGCGCGACGACATGATGACGAGCGAAAACGCGCCTCTGAGCTTGTCGACTGCCCTTGCGACGGCTTCCTCGACACTCTTTGAGACGAGGCGCTCGCGCGCGATGTAGTATGCTATAAGCTCGGTGTCGACGGACGTCTGAAAGATCGCGCCCGTCCGTTCGAGCTCGCGGCGGAGCTCGGGCGCGTTGACGAGGTTGCCGTTGTGGGCGAGGGCGAGGGTGCCCTTGACGTAGTTGAGCACGAGAGGCTGCGCGTTCTCGCGGGTCGAGCTGCCCGCCGTCGAATAACGGACGTGCCCGACGCCGATGTCGCCGCCGAGCTTTGAGAGCGTCTCCTCGGTGAACGCCTCGTTGACAAGTCCCATTTCCTTATGGGTGGTCACATGCCCCTTGGGCATGCGCGTCCCCGTGACGGCGATGCCGCAGCTCTCCTGCCCCCTGTGCTGGAGGGCGAGAAGACCGTAATAAATAGTCGAGGCGACGTCTCCGCCGTCAAAGTCGTATGCGCCGAAGACGCCGCATTCCTCGCCGAGCTTGCAGTCAAACTCGGCGGCGTCGAAAAAACCGTGTTCCAATTGTATTCTCCCTTTCAAAATCCGATACGGCAGACCGGATAGGTCTGCCGTATTAGGCATAAGCAAAGCTTATGCTTCAGTCGAGCCCGAGACGGCGAAAGACTTCGTTGTACGCCTCCTCGACGTTGCCGAGGTCGCGGCGGAAGCGGTCCTTGTCGAGCTTTTCGTTTGTATTCACGTCCCAGAGGCGGCAGGTGTCGGGCGAGGTCTCGTCAGCGAGGATTATCTTGCCGTGGTATCTGCCGAACTCTATCTTGAAGTCGATGAGCTTTATGCCGGCGGCGAGGAAGTATGCCTTAAGCACGTCGTTCACCTTGAACGCGTATTTCTTTATCGTCTCGATCTCGTCCCATGTCGCAAGACCGAGGGCGACGGCGAAGTAGTCGTTGATGAGCGGGTCGCCGAGGGCGTCGTTCTTATATGAGAACTCTATCGTGGGCTCGGAGAACGGGGTGCCTTCGGGGACGCCGAGGCGCTTTGAGAAGCTGCCGGCGGCGACGTTTCTTATTATTACCTCGAGCGGTACTATCTCGACCTTTCTGACTGCCGTCTCGCGGTCGGAGAGCTGCTCGATATAGTGAGTAGGAACGCCCTCCTTTTCGAGAAGCCGGAAGACATGGTTCGTCATCTTGTTGTTGATGACGCCCTTGCCGACGATGGTGCCGCGCTTTTCGCCGTTGAACGCGGTCGCGTCGTCCTTGTAATCGACGATGACGACGTCGGGATCGTCCGTGGCGAATACCTTCTTTGCCTTGCCTTCGTAGAGCTGTTCGAGCTTTTTCATCGGATAAAACCTTCCTTCTCACAAAAAGTGACACTTAATTATATCTCACCGAACGCGGAAAAGCAAGTGGAGAGGAAAAGAAAAGCGCGCGCGCCGCCGAAAAAAAGTGCCGAAAAAAAGCCCGTCTCGGGATAAAAGTTTTACGGCGGCACACCTTTACAAAGAGAGTGAGGCGTGATATAATGATAGACAAAACATTTGTTCCCGAAAGCGTGGACAGAAGATAATAAAAAAGGAGGGCGGAGGTGTGCCCGATAAGTTCATACTGAAAGCGCCGTTTTCGCCGACGGGGGATCAGCCCGAGGCGATAGAGGCGCTGACGGAGGGAATACTGCGCGGCGAGCGGATGCAGACGCTGCTCGGTGTCACGGGCTCGGGAAAGACGTTCACGATGGCGAACGTGATCGCAAACGTCAACCGCCCGACGCTGATACTCGAGCCGAACAAGACGCTGGCGGCGCAGCTCTGCACCGAGATGAGGGAGTTTTTCCCCGACGCCGCCGTCGAATACTTCGTTTCGTATTACGACTACTATCAGCCGGAGGCGTATATCCCCGGCAAGGATATGTATATAGAGAAGGATTCGCTCGTAAACGACGAGATAGACAAGCTGCGCCACAGCGCGACCTCCGCGCTCTTCGAGCGGCGCGACGTCATCATCGTCGCCTCAGTCTCTTGCATATACTCGCTCGGCGACCCGACAGAGTACTGCCGCCAGCTCGTCTCGGTCAGACCGGGGCAGAGCATGGGGCGGGAGGAATTCCTCTCGCGCCTCATATCGATAGGGTACGAGCGCAACGACATCGGCTTTGAAAGGACGAAATTCCGCGTGCGGGGCGACACCGTCGACGTGATACCTTCAAACTCGGGCGAACGCGCGATACGCGTCGAGTTTTTCGGCGACGAGGTCGACAGGGTGACGGAGATATCGACGGTGACGGGCGAGGTCGGGGGCGAGCTGCGGTACGCGGCGATATTCCCCGCGACGCATTACGTTGCCGACCCCGAAAAGCGGGAGGCGGCGTTTGCTGCGATAGAGGAGGAGATGTACGAGCGCGCCGATTTCTTCCGCGCGCAGGACAAGCTCATCGAGGCGCAGAGGATAGAGGAGAGGACGAAATACGACCTTGAGATGATGAGGGAGATCGGGTACTGCTCGGGCGTCGAGAACTACTCACGCGTGCTCTCGGGGCGCGAGCCCGGCTCGACGCCGTACACGCTGCTCGACTACTTCCCGCGCGATTTTCTGATGTTCATAGACGAGAGCCACGTTGCGATACCGCAGGTCAGGGGCATGTCGGGCGGTGACCTCGCGCGCAAGCGGAGCCTTGTGGACTACGGCTTTCGCCTGCCGTCCGCGTATGACAACAGACCGCTGCGGTTCGAGGAATTCGAGGAAAAGATAGGGCAGACGGTGTTCGTCAGCGCGACGCCGGGGGAGTACGAGCGGACGCATTCGTCCTCCGTCGCGGAGCAGATAATAAGACCGACGGGGCTCTGCGACCCGGAGGTGGAGGTGCGCGACGTCGGCACACAGATAGACGACGTGCTCGGCGAAATAAGGGAGCGCGCAAAGCGGGACGAGCGGTCGCTCGTCATGACGCTGACGACGAAGATGGCGGAGGATATAACGGACTACTTCGAGCAGTGCGGTGTCCGCGTCCGCTACATCCATCACGAGGTCGAGACGATGGAGAGGACGGAGCTTCTGCGGGACCTGAGGCTCGGAGAATACGACGTGCTCGTCGGGATAAACCTCCTTCGCGAGGGGATAGACCTGCCGGAGGTGTCGCTCGTCGCGATACTCGACGCCGACAAGGAGGGCTTTCTGCGGAACGAAACGTCGCTCATTCAGACGATAGGGCGCGCGGCGAGAAACGCGCACGGAAAGGTCATCCTCTACGCGGCGTCGGAGACGAGGTCGATAAAGGCGGCAGTCTCGGAGACGAACCGCCGCCGCGCGATACAGACGGCGTACAACGAGGCGCACGGCATCGTGCCGCAGACGGTGAAGAAGGACGTGCGCGAGCTGATTTCGATAGGCGGCGACGTCGACGAATACGGACGCGGCAAAGGCAAAGGCAAGGGAAAAGCGAAGGCGAAGGAGAAGCGCGTTTCGATGATGACGTCCGAGGAGAGGGCGGATTATATCGAGAGGATGACGCGCGAGATGAGGGAGGCGGCGTCGAAGCTCGATTTCGAGCGCGCCGCGTACCTGCGCGACAGGATAAAGGAAGCAAAGATAACGAAATAAGGCAGTCCGAAAGGCTTATGGCGGAGCGTTTGCCGGCATTTGCTTGCGTATCTTCCGCCTAATCCGAGCGGTACTGCCAAAAAAATTATCCCTGAAAGTTCTGAAAGAGAGAGGGGCGCGGGGGGAGAGGAAACTGGAGCATCGCGAAGCGATGTCTCTGGGCGCAGCGCAAGCTGAGCCTTTCTCTCAAGAGTTTCCTCTTCCCCCACATATTAAAGTTAAAACACATGGAACGCAACATAGAGATAAAAGGTGCGAGGGAGAACAACCTCAAGAATATAGACATAACGATACCGAGGGACAAGCTCATTGTTTTCACGGGGCTGTCTGGGTCGGGAAAATCGTCTTTGGCGTTTGACACGCTGCACGCGGAGGGGCACCGCCGCTTTGTGGAGTCGCTGTCGTCATACGCGAGGATGTTTTTGGGGCAGCTCGACAAGCCCGACGTCGACTCGATAACGGGGCTGTCGCCGTCGATATCGATAGACCAAAAGACGACGTCGCAGAATCCGCGCTCGACCGTCGGCACGGTGACGGAGATATACGACTATCTGCGCCTTCTGTGGGCGCGCGTCGGCGTGCCGCACTGTCCCGTCTGCGGGCGCGAGATAAGCGCGCAGACGACGGACGTCATCCTCGACAGGATAATGACGCTGCCCGAGGGGGAGCGGTTTTTGGTGCTCGCTCCGGTCGTAAGAGGCAAGAAGGGGATGCATGAAAAGGTGCTCGAGGGCGCGAAGAAGGCGGGCTACGTCCGCGTGCGCGTCGACGGCAGCATATACGAGCTCTCCGAGGACATAAAGCTCGACAAGAACAAAAAGCACTCGATAGACATCGTCGTCGACAGGCTCGTCTGCCGCCCCGACATAAGGACGCGGCTGTCTGACTCCGTCGAGGCGGCGCTGCGCGAGGCGGAGGGGTACGTCACGGTCGTGACGGTGCCTCGTGACGGAGGAGAAGAGCGGGTGATGGAGTTCTCGCAGAACTACACCTGCGAGGAGCACGGCGTCAGCATTCCGGAGCTTGAGCCGAGGCTGTTCTCGTTCAACAATCCATTCGGCGCGTGCCCCGAATGCGCGGGGCTCGGCGTCATCGAGAGCATATCGCCCGACAAGATAATATATGATAAATCGCTCTCCCTGCGCGAGGGCGCCGTCAACGTAAACGGCTTCAAGTCGCTGGAGGAGGAGTCGTGGATGGGTCCGCTGTTCTCCGCCGTCGGCGAGGTCTACGGCTTCACGCTCGATACTCCTATAAGGGACTATTCAAAAGAGGCGTACGAGGCGCTTTTGTACGGTACCGGCGACAGAATGTACGAGATAGACCGCTTTTTCGAAGGGAACGTGAAGCATCAGGTCAGGAAGTTCGACGGGCTCATCCCGATGATAGACTGGCGGCGGCGGATGTTCGGGAACGCGGAGTATTACAGCGAATTCGTGGACGAGACGCCGTGCCCGCGCTGCCACGGCAGGCGGCTGTCCGCGGCGGCGCTCGCCGTCACCGTCGCGGGGCTCCCGATAGACGGATTCACGAAGATGTCGGTGACGGAGGCGCTTTCATTCATAAAGGAAATGAAGCTCTCCGAGACGGAGGAGATAATAGCGAAGGAAATAAGAAAGGAGATATCGGCGCGGCTCGGATTTTTGTCGAGCGTGGGGCTCGATTATCTGACACTCGACAGGCGCGCGGGCACGCTTTCGGGCGGCGAGGCGCAGAGGATAAGGCTTGCGACGCAGATAGGCAGCGCGCTCGTCGGCGTCATGTATATCCTCGACGAGCCCTCTATCGGGCTGCACCAGCGCGACAACGGACGCCTGATAGCGACGCTCGAGCGCCTGCGCGACCTCGGGAATACCGTTATCGTCGTCGAGCACGACGAGGAGACGATGAGAGCGGCGGACTACATCGTGGACGTCGGTCCCGGGGCGGGAGTACACGGCGGGGAGATCGTCGCCGCCGGAACGCCGGAGGAGGTCGCGAACAATGAGGCGTCGATAACGGGCGCGTACCTCTCGGGCAGAAGGAAAATATCGGTGCCGGAGAGCAGGCGAAAAGGCAACGGGCACGTTCTGCGCGTCGTCGGCGCGTGCGAGCACAATCTCAAGAATATCACCGTAGACTTCCCGCTCGGGAAATTCATCTGCGTGACGGGGGTGTCGGGATCGGGCAAATCGAGCCTCGTGAATTCGATCCTCTATATGTCGCTCGCGAAGACATTGAACCGCGCGCACACATTCCCCGGCAGGTGCGAGCGGATAGAGGGCGTCGAGCACCTTGACAAGATAATAGCCATCGACCAGTCTCCGATAGGGAGGATGCCGAGCTCGAATCCCGCGACGTACACGGGACTTTTCACCGACCTGCGCGCGCTCTTCGCGATGACGCCGGACGCAAAAATGCGCGGCTACGGACCGGGGAGGTTTTCGTTCAACGTCCGCGGCGGGCGGTGCGAGGCTTGCGAGGGCGCGGGCGTCAAAAAAATAGAGATGCACTTTCTGCCCGACGTATATGTGACCTGCGACGTCTGCCACGGCAAGCGTTACAACCGCGAGACGCTCGAGGTCCGCTACAAGGGGAAGAACATAGGCGACGTGCTCGAGATGACGGTCGAGGAGGCGCTTGGCTTCTTCTCCGAGCTGCCGAAGATAAGGCGGCGGCTGGCGACGCTGTTTGACGTCGGGCTCGGGTATATGAAGCTCGGGCAGCCGTCGCCGACGCTGTCGGGAGGCGAGGCGCAGCGCGTCAAGCTCGCGACCGAGCTTTCGAAGCGCGACACGGGCAGGACGATATACGTCCTCGACGAGCCGACGACGGGGCTCCACACCGACGATGTCGGAAAGCTTATCTCGATACTCCACAGGCTCGCGGATTCGGGCAACACGGTCGTTGTGATAGAGCACAATCTCGACCTAATAAAGACCGCGGACTGGATAATAGACCTCGGTCCCGAGGGCGGAGACGGCGGCGGCAAAATCGTTGCCGAGGGCACGCCGGAGGACGTCGCGCGGTGCGGGGCGTCGTATACGGGTCAGTTCTTGAAAGAAAAGCTCGGGATGGAATAAACAATAACAAAGGCGCCGGCATGAGGGGGAGAATTCCCGCGGTCGGCGCTTTTTTGCATGAAAACTTTGCCCGCGGGCGTTGACAACGGCGCGCCGATGGGATATAATATCCGTTGATAAATCAACCAATCGGAGGCGAGAAGAGATGGAAAGCATGAGAAGCATGGGACCGAGAGACGAAAGGTTCGAGAATTTCGTCATAACCATTCTGAAGCTGAACAAGCTGATAGGGCGCATCAAGCTCCTTGAGATGGAGGGGTACGACCTGCGCGCCGTGCACGTCATGTGCATTTACTATATAGAAAGACGTGATGGCGGTATGACGGCGAGCGAGCTTTCAAAGCTGACGCTCGAGGACAAGGCGGCGATCTCCCGCGCGCTCGGCACGCTGCGCGAGCGCGGATACATAAATTACGACACGAAAAAGTACAATTCTAAGGCGACGTTGACCGACGAGGGCAGAAGGCTCGCGGACTATATCGAGGAGCGCGCCGAAAGCTATGTGAACGCGGGAGGCGGAGAGCTGACGGACGCGGAGAGGGCGACGCTCTACGGCGCGCTCAATTCGATAAGCGCGCGGCTCGAGGCGTACTACGACGGCATGATAGCGAAAAGGGACGCGGATAAATGATAAATCCCATATTTGGCGCGTACTGCCGCATATATCAGACCGTATTCAAGCTCGCGCTGCCGCTTCTGCCTTACAGGAGCCCGGAGATACTGGAGCACGTCGGCGAGATACCGGACGTTATGAAAAGGGAGGGGATAAAAAAGCCCCTCGTCGTGACGGACAAATCGGTGCGCGGGCTCGGGCTTACAAAAACGCTTGAAGAGAGCCTCGCGCGCGCGGGGTTTGAGTTTGAAATTTTCGACGGGGTCGTCGCGAACCCGACGACGAAGAACGCGGAGGCGGCGAAGGCGCTCTACGTCTCGTCCGGCTGCGACTGCCTCATCGCGTTCGGCGGCGGCTCGCCGATGGACTGTGCAAAATGCGTCGGCGCGCTCGTCGCGAAGCCGAAAAAGACGCCGGGGCAGCTCGGGGGCATACTGCGCGTCAGAAAAAAGATACCGACGCTGTTCGCCGTCCCGACGACGGCGGGCACCGGGAGCGAAACGACGCTCGCCTGCGTCATCGTCGACAGCGAGACGAGGCACAAATATGCGATAAACGATTTTCCTCTCATACCGCGTTACGCGGTGCTCGATCCGGAGGTGACGGCGACGCTGCCTCCGTTCGTGACGGCGACGACGGGGCTCGACGCGCTGACGCACGCAGTCGAGTCCTATATCGGCAAAAGCGGGAACAAATCCACGAGAAAAGACGCCGTCGACGCTGTGCGCCTCGTGTTTTCCAGCCTCGGACGGGCGGTAGATGACGGCGCGCACGACATGGAGGCGAGGCGCGACATGCTCCGCGCCGCGCACCTCGCGGGGCGTTCGTTCACGAAGGCGTACGTCGGCTACGTCCACGCGATGGCGCACGCGCTCGGCGGGAAGTACAACATCCCGCACGGACTTGCCAACGCGGTGATACTTCCTTATGTGCTCCGCGAATACGGGCGCGCCGCAGAAAAAAAGCTCGCGGAGCTTGCGGCGGCGGCGGAAGTTGTGACAGGAGGACTGTCGGATGCGGAGGCGGCGGAGCGCTTCATTTGCGCGATAGAGGACATGAACAAACGCTTCGGCATTCCGGAAAAAATAGACGCCGTCAGGCGGGAGGATATCCCCGAGATGGCGGGGTACGCGTACCGCGAGGCGCTGCCGCTTTATCCCGTGCCCGTGATGTGGGACAGGGGGCAGCTTGAGAGAATGTTTTGCGTGATCGGAGGGCTTGAGAAATGACGAAAGAAGAGATATCCGCGGTCGTAAAAAAGCAGCGGGAGTTCTTTCTCTCGGGCGCGACGCTCGACGTGAAGGCGCGCCGCGAGGCGCTCGTCCGCCTGAAGGGCGAGCTCAAATCTCGCGTCGGCGAGCTGAACTTTGCCTTGAAGGAGGACCTTGGCAAGAGCTCATCCGAGAGTTATATGTGCGAGACGGGACTTTCGCTGTCGGAGCTCTCGTATCAGATATCGCATATCGGGAGCTTTTCGCGCCCGCGGCGCGTTAAGACGCCGCTCGTCCACTGCGTCTCGAAGAGCTACCGTCTGCCGTCGCCGTATGGCGTCGCGCTCGTGATGAGCCCGTGGAATTATCCCGTGCTGCTCTCGCTCGACCCGCTGTTCGACGCGGTCGCGGCGGGGAACACGGTCGTACTAAAGACGAGCTCGTACTCCTCCGCGACGAGCTCGGCGGTGAAATCGCTAATCGAGGCGGTGTTCCCGCCAGAATACGTCGCCGTCGTCGAGGGCGGCAGGGAGGAAAATTCCGCGCTGCTCGACGAAAAATTCGACTACATCTTCTTTACGGGCAGCCCGAACGTCGGCAGGCTCGTCTACTCGAAGGCGGCGGAAAACATGACGCCCGTCACGCTCGAGCTCGGCGGAAAGAGCCCCTGCATCGTGGACGAAACGGCGGACATAAAGCTCGCGGCAAGGCGCATCGTGTGGGGAAAATATTTAAATCTCGGGCAGACGTGCGTCGCCCCGGATTATGTGCTCTGCCATCCGGACGTAAAAGACGCGCTGATTTCGGCGCTCGCATTCGAAATAAAGCGGCAGTTCGGGGACGATCCGCTGCAAAATTCCGACTACGGCAAAATGATAAACAAAAAGCACTTTGACCGCGTGCTCGGGCTCATAGATCCCGCAAAGGTCAGGGTCGGCGGCAGGTCTGACGCGGCGGCGCTGAAGATAGAGCCGACGGTCATGGCGGACGTGACGGCGGACGACGCCGTCATGGGTGAGGAGATATTCGGTCCCGTGCTGCCCGTTCTGACGTGCGGGCGGGAGGACGACGTCAAGGCGTTCGTAAGAGCGCGTCCGTCGCCGCTCGCGCTCTACGTCTTTTCGTCCGACAAAAAGCGGATAAAAAGATACACGTCGGAGCTCGGCTTCGGCGGCGGCTGCGTCAACGACACCGTCGTCCACCTCGCGACGCCGTTTCTGCCGTTCGGGGGCTTCGGCGTGTCCGGAATCGGCTCGTACCACGGCAGGGCGGGATTTGAGACGTTCTCGCACATAAAGAGCATAGTGGACAAGAAAACATGGCTCGATATGCCGCTGAGATATCAGCCGTACAGCAAATTCGGCGACGCGGCGGTGAGACTGTTCTTGAAATAAAAAACACGGCGCCCTTTTCGGGGCGCCGTCAGCTATATAAGAACATTTGTTTTTTAATGATTGACAAACGGGCGGAAACGGGATATAATTTATATTACGGTCATAACGATAATAAAGCGGGAGATATTTATTATGGAAAAAGGACGCGGGCTTCTTATCGGCGCGCATATGTCTATATCGGGAGGGTACGCGGCGATGATACGCGACGCTGTCTCGATCGACGGGAACACGATGCAGTATTTTACGCGCAATCCGCGCGGAGGCGACGTGAAGGCGCTCGACGCCGACGACGCCGCCGAGGCAAAGCGGCTTGCGGAGGAGGCGGGGATCTCGTTTTCGCACACGATAGCGCACGCGGCGTACACCGTCAACCCGTGCTCCGCGAAGCCGGAGGTGTGCGATTTTGCCGTCCGCTCGATGAGGGAGGACATAGAAAGGCTCGAAAACTTCCCCGGCACGCTCTACAACTTTCATCCGGGCTCGCACACGGGTCAGGGCGCGTCGGTCGGGATAGAAAAGACGGCGGCGTGCCTCTGCTCCGTCATGGAGCCGGGGCAGAAAACCGTCGTCCTAATCGAGACGATGGCGGGCAAGGGCTCTGAGATCGGCGGAACTTTCGGCGAGGTGCGCGCGATTATAGACGCGGTCGAGCGCGCGCGTCCCGAGCTTGCAGGGATGATAGGCGTCTGCCTTGACACCTGCCACGTCAGCGACGCGGGATACGACATCGCGGGCGACACGGAGGGCGTGCTCGACGAGTTCGACCGCGAGATAGGGCTCGAAAGGCTGCGCGCCGTCCATCTGAACGACAGCAAGAACCCCGTCGGCGCGCACAAGGACAGGCACGAGGTCATAGGCTCGGGCGCGCTCGGGCTCGAGGGAATAGGGAGGATAATAAACTCCCCGCGCCTTCGCGCGCTGCCGTTCTGCCTTGAGACGCCGAACGACCTTGCCGGATACAAAAAAGAGATAGCGCTTTTGCGCTCGATGTATCATGAAGGGTGAGGCGAGGCGCGCGCCGCTGCCGTGCGCGCGGGAGGCGACCTGCTGCTTTACGGGGCACAGGTCGATACCGCTTCACGAGTTCGGACGTTTGCGCGGGCGAGTTGACGAAAAGCTGCGCGAGCTCTACGCGCGGGGCATTCGGAATTTTCGCTGCGGCGGCGCGCTCGGGTTTGATACGATGGCGGCGACGGCGGTCGTCTCTCTGCGGCGGGAGCATCCGGACGTAAGGCTCGTGCTCATACTGCCGTGCCTTGACCAGGCGGCGCGCTGGTCGCCGCGCGACGTCGAGGTCTACGAGGCGATAAAGAAAGCGGCGGACGAGGTCGTCTACACCTCGCTCGAATACACGCGGGACTGCATGTTCGTGCGGAACCGCGCGCTTGTCGACGGGAGCGGCGTCTGCGTTTCGTACATGAACACGTCGTCCGGCGGGACGGGGTACACGGTGAGATACGCGGCGAGCCGCGGGGTGCCTGTCGAAAATCTCGGTTCATGCATCGTGTACGGCACGGGTCAGATACACATTTGACTAAAATTAGGTACGGGATAATATGCATTTGCATAATATGATGTCCGAGCTCTGTGGGAGGCGGAAAAAATGAACGTGACATACATTGCACACAGCGGATTTTCCGTCGAGACGGAGTCTTTTGTGCTCGTATTTGATTATTACAGGGGCGCATTTCCTGCGTGTGTGACGGAGAACACAAAAGAGAACGGCGGCGGAAAGAAGGTCGTTTTTTTCGTCAGCCACCATCACGAGGATCACTACAGCCGCCTAATATATTCATACTCGCGGTGCGGGAACGTGAGCTATATTCTCTCGCGTGACGTATGGGGCGCGCCGCCCGAAGCGGAGGTGACATACATGCGTCCCGGGGACGAGTACGCGGACGGCGGCATGGAGGTGCTCGCGCTCCGTTCTACGGACTGCGGAGACGCGTTTCTCGTCCGCGTCGACGGGAAGGCGATATACCACGCGGGCGACCTGCATCTTTGGGTATGGGACGGCGCGCCGCGCCGTCAGAACGACGCCGTGAGAGCTGCGTTCCGCGCCGAGATACGGAAGCTCCGCGGCATAAAGATTGACGCCGCGTTTCTGCCTCTTGACCCGAGGCAGGGGGAGGAAGGCGTTCTCGGATTTGACGAGACGATGAGGACGCTCGATATCGCGCGCGCGTTCCCCATGCACTTCTGGGGGATGCCGGAATATGCAAAGACGTTCGCCGCCTCCGATCGCGCGCGCGATTATTGCGAAAAAATAGCCCTCCTTACGCGGGAGGGCGAGTCTATCGAAATATAGGGGGTTGACGGGGGGAACTTTTTGGATAAAAAGTTCCCCCCGGACCCCCTTCAAAAACTTTTAATGACAATTTTTTTGGCAGAAGGGATCGAGGATGCAGGGCGGAGCCTTATTTTTCGCGGCGGAGACCTATGCCGATGTAGTTTATCAAAACCTCGCCGTTGTCGGATTCGACGAGCTCGTAGACGACGCGGCGGGCGGAGTTGCTGCCGATGTCGTTTCTGAACGTGCCGGTGTTCTTCTCGATTTTGAACGAGACGTAATAGTTGTACGTCGTGTATCCGTTCTCCGCCTTCGAGTTTATCAGGCGGATGTCGATGTCGTACAGCTTCTGCGGCGTGAACTGCTCCTTGTTTTTCTGATTTTCAAGATAAAAATCGGTGAAGAATTTGTCGTAGTCCTCGTATTCGCCCGCTATCACGGCGTCAAAGTACCTGCCGAAAAATGCAAGCGGCGCGCCGTGATCGGCAAATCCGTCGCTGCCGATGTCGATATAGTATGTGTCGCCGCCCTCGGTGTAGGCGACGCGGCGGTCGCGCGCCATGTAGTCGCTGTCGGCGTAGATGTCCTCGCTGTAATTGCTCGGGTAAAACGTGTGGCTCACAACGCGGTCCATGTAGTCGCTCTTCGGCGTGTTGCCGTCGCTTTTGTCCTTTATCATGCCCGAAAGCGCCTTTATGCCGGGGATCACCGCGTACCACAAAAGGACGATGCCCGCCATCACGGCGAACGCGATTATGATGCCGCGCTTTTTTCTGCGCTGTCCGTCGGCGGGACCGACGGCTTTTGCGGCGGGTTTATTTTCTTCTTTTTTCATATTTTTTTCTTTCGGCTGAGAATAATCTATATTCAATTATACACCGTTCGCGCGCGGAAATCAAGCCCGGACGCGCAGAGACGGGCGGCGGGGGAAAAAGTAAGGAAAAAGAGGCAAAAATACTTTCGCTTCCGTATTGACAATTGACCGCACATACAATATAATGATTACGACAAGATAACGTTTGCACGTTATTTCGGAGGAAAAGGATATGTACGAACAGGTAAAGCAGCTTTTAATAGACGAGCTCGGGATAGACGAGAGACTTATTTCACCGTCGGCGGAGCTTGTCGGCGACCTTGACATCAATTCAATCGAGCTTGCCGACCTCGTGATGGTTTGCGAGGAACAGTTCGACATCGAGATGGCGGAAGAGGACCTCACGGGTCTCGTCACCGTTGGCGACGTCGTCGATTATCTCGAAAATCACGTCAACTGAGCCGCGAAGGCAAAAAAGCGCACGGCGAGGAAAACAAAAATCAAAAGAGGGAGGGGGACTTTTTTGTCCCCCTCCCGCGATTTTTTGACCTGCCGATGCCGTGCGTATGTGCGGCGGCTTTTGTCCCACGAATGTGCGTCGGCTTTTGTCCCGCGTATGTGCGGCGGCTTTCGTCCCACGAATGTTCGGAGGTTTTTGCCCTGCGAATGTTCGGAGGTTTTTGCCCCGCGTATGTGCGGCGTAATCCCCCGTTCGGGGGTCATTTTTTATTTATTTCGTCGTAAATTTTGCTCTTCGGCACGCGGCGGTCTTTTGCGGCGGCCTTTATCGCCTCCATGCGCGAAAGACCCTCCCGCTCGTATGCGGCGACGTGCTCGGCGACCGAAACGGAGCTCCAGTCGCATGCATCAGTATCGGGCGCGCCCTCGAGGACTATGACGTACTCTCCGCGCGGCTCTCGCGCGAGCGCGGAATCCCTTGCCTCAGACACCGTCGTCCTCTCTATCTCCTCATTCAGCTTCGTCAGCTCGCGGCAGACGGAGACACGCCTTTCGGGGATCTTTTCGGCGAGCTCTTCGAGCGTGCGGCGCAGTCTGTGCGGCGCCTCGTAGAAGACGGTCGTGTGTCTTGACGTGACGAGCTCTTCGACGGCGCGGGCGCGGGCGCGCCCCTCATTCGGCAGAAAGCCCATGAAGAAAAACGTGCGCGTGTCGAGGGCGGAGAGGGCGAGCGCCGTCACCGCGGCGCACGCGCCGGGGACGCAGGTCACGGGAACGCAAGCGTCGGCACAGAGGCGCACAAGCGCCTCGCCGGGGTCGCTTATCGCGGGCATTCCGGCGTCCGTGCAGAGGGCGCACGTCTCCCCCGAAAGCAGGCGCGAGACGATCCTCGGTCCCGAGGCTGCCATATTGTCCTTATAATAGCTGACGAGCTCGCCGTGCTCGATGCCGAGCGCGCTCAGGAGCATTCCCGTGCGGCGCGTGTCCTCGGCGGCGATGAAATCCGCCTCCGAAAGCACCTTGCGCGCGCGGTCGGATATGTCGGCAAGGTTGCCGATAGGCGTCGCGACGAGATACAGCGCGCCCTTCTCTGTGATGTTCTTTTCCGTTCTTTCTGTCATGATCTCTCGTTCTTTCGTTTATTTACGTCACCTGACGGAGAAGTCGTCGGGGAAGATTCCCGTTTCGTATATCCGGCGGAAGTCCTCGGTCTCCTCTCTTCCGCCGCGCCCGTACACGAAAAGCGGGCGCGTGACGCGCAGACCGCCGGGCTTTCCGCCTCGCCGCGCGGCGCAGAACAAAAGCGACGGCGGGCTGTCGGGGTCGGGATAAAGGAGCGTCAGCGTTTTCGGCTCGAAACCAGCCGTCCTGAGGCAGAAGAAGAGCTCCGCTATGCGCTCGGGGCGGTATACGACGAAAAACGTGCCCCCGCAGCGGCAGAGCCTGCCGGCGGCGGAGCAGAAATCGCCGATGCCGCCGTATATCTCGCGGCGCGAGATGTCCGCCGCGGCGTGCGCGCTCGGCTTGCCGGAGCCCGCGGCGAGGTAGGGGGGATTTGAAAATACGGCGTCGAACGTGCCGCCGGTCACGCTTTCGCCGAGCTCCCTTACGTCGGCGAGCACTGGCGTTATCACGTCCCCGAGCGAGTTGTTCTTTATGTTTCTCTCCATGACGCGGAAAAGCTCGGGCTGGACCTCGACGGAGAAAATGCGCTCCGCGCGCCGCCTTGCCGCGAGAAGGAGCGAGACGACGCCGGTCCCCGCGCCGAGCTCCGCCGCGCGCCCGAAGCGCGCGCCCGGGTCCGCCCTTCTGACGAACGCGGAGAGCAGATATGCGTCGGTCGTGAAAAGGAGCCCGTCGCGGGACTGCTCGAGCACGATATCGTCGTTTATCCTGTCAAGACGCGTTTCCTGCACAAAAGACGCCTCCTTTCAAATGACGGAAAAAGGGGCGCGGGGAGGGAGCTTTTGCAAGAAAAGTTCCTATCCCCGCGGTATAGCGTTCGTTTGCCCCTCATTTTTTAAATTTCGCCGAGGCGCGGCTTTGCGCGTCGGCAGCAGCGCCGCCAAGAGATTGCCTTGCGCCGGCGCTTTTTTCGCAGCTTAGTCCTGGGCGGGAGCCTCAACGGGGCAAACGCCGGCGCAGGCGCCGCACTCAAGGCAGGTATCGGGGTCGATAACGTACTTGCCGTCGTCGTCCTGAGAAATAGCCTCGACCGGGCATTCGGCAGCGCAAGCGCCGCAGCCGATGCACTTTTCCTTGTCGATCTTATATGCCATCGTGTCCATCCTCCATTACACTTGATTACGGCGACATTTGACAACTGTTTTATGTACCGCACTTTTATTCTATCATAAAAAAGAGAGATTTCAAGAGCTTTTGTAAAGAATGATAAGATTTTTTTATATTGTTTTCGGCATAAACTTCCCGCGCGGGGAAATTGCGTGGCGCGGAGGTGCGGGAGCGGCGTCATGGTCCGCAAAAAAACGGCGTGTCCCGGGCGGATTTCCGAGGGCACGCCGTGCTTTTTTATTCTGCGGGGATCGTCTCGCCGTCGTCGGTGACGATGTCGCCGTTGTCATTGTCATTGTCGTCGTTGTCGCTGCCGCTGCCATTTCCGTCCCTGTCCCTGCGGCTGCGGCGGCGTCCGATGACGGTCACCTCGTCTCGGGAATATGTTTTGACGGGCGCGTCGTCCGCGTCGCCGAGCCTGACCTTTATGATGCCCGCGAGCGTCTGCGACTCGATTACATAACCCGTGCCGTCCTTAGTCTTTACGATCGAGTCGACGCGCGGCGTCAGCTTCGCTTCGGCTTCGTATGCGTCGTTTTCGTAGCGGAGGCAGCACATGAGGCGTCCGCAGGTGCCCGATATCTTCGCGGAATTGAGCGAGAGGTTCTGTTCCTTCGCCATGCGGATCGAGACCTGATTGAAGTCGTAGAGGAACGTGCTGCAGCAGAACGGACGTCCGCAGATGCCGATGCCGCCGAGCAGCTTCGCCTCGTCGCGGATGCCTATCTGGCGCAGCTCTATGCGCGTGCGGAAGACGGACGCAAGGTCCTTGACGAGCTCGCGGAAGTCTACTCTGCCGTCGGCGGAGAAGAAGAACGTCAGCTTGCTGTTGTCGAACGCGTACTCCGCCTCGACGAGCTTCATCCCGAGACCGTGTTCCTCTATCTTGCGGGCGCAGATGCGGAACGCCTCCTCCTCGCGCTCGCGGTTCTTCTCGTGGCGCTCGCGGTCGGCGTCCGTCGCGATCCTGACGACCGGGCGCAGCGGCGCGACGAGGGATGAGACGGGCTCCTTTTTATTCGGTATCGCGATCGTGCCGTACTCGATGCCTCGCGCCGTCTCGACGATGACGTCCATCCCCTCGCGGCAGACGTAGTCGGTCGGCGCGAAGTAGTAGACCTTGCCGGAATCCTTGAAGCGGACGCCGACGATGTCCGTCATCTCCTGCGGCTCGGCGGGGAGCGACACGGGCTCCTCTTCGAACCAGTGGTCGGGTATCTCAAGGTAGTGGGATGTGTCGTATTCAGGCGAGGCGGCTTTGGGCTTGTCCTCGGCGCGCTCGTCGGCGTCTGTCATTATGACGTTCGGCGAGAGGCGGCGCGCAGGCGCGCCGCGTCCGTTTTTGCCGCGGCGGCGGGGCGAGCCGTCGCCGGAAGGCGTCGGCTGCGAGGCGTTTGCGGCGGTGTCGTTTTTTGTGCCGTCCTGTTCGTTTGTGCGGGACGCGCGCTTTTCTTCGGGTTTGCGGCGGTTGTGTCCTCCGCGGCGGTGCCTGTTCTTGCCGCCGCTTTTGCCGCTGTTATTTTCTCCGGCGCCGCCCTGCGGCAGACCGTTTTTTTCTTCGGGCATTTTTTCCTCCGATAAAATATGTGAATGGGTTATTGATTGCGTATCCGTATCGACATGGACAGAAGCGTCGTCGTCACGGAGGCGTATGCGTCTATCGCCTCGGATGCGGAGGACGTCTCGTCTATTGCTAACGCGAGCTTTTTCGCTGAGCAGCCCGCGGACGCCTCCGCCGCCTCGTCGGGCGTCAGGTAAAAGCACGTCTCGAAGCCGCGGCTCTTTTTCGACAGCAGCATGTCGCGCAGCGCGCGCCGCATGTGAAAGAGCAGTTCTGCCGCCTCGTCCCGCTTCGGCTTTTTCATCGACGCTATCGTGTAGAGCGCCTCGTCAGAGCCGGAAAGAATGAGGGAGAGAAGCTCCGAGGCGCGCCGCTTTGCCTCGCGGAGCGCTGAGAGCCTGTTCCCGTCGAGCAGCTCGAGACCGAGCACGGGGTCCCCGCCCGCGGCGAGCAGAAGCTCGTCCCGTCCGCGCGCGTCCGAGGAAAAGAGCCGTCTTGCCGCGTCTTTCCCCTCGCGGAGCAGGTATTCCTCCATGACGGGGCGCGAGCACGGCGACAGACGCAGCGCAGGCGCGCGGGAGCGTATCGTTTCGAGCATCAGACCCGAGTCGCGGCAGAGAAGAAGGAAGAGCACGAACGCGGGCGGCTCCTCGAGCAGGAGCAGGAACGCGTTCTGCGCCTCGACCGTCATCGTGTCGGCGTCCTTTATGATGTAGACCTTGCGCTCGCTCTCCGACGGGATGAGGTACGCGTCCTTTTTGAGGCGGCGCACAGTGTCGACGCCGAGCGTCGCGCGCTCGCCCCGGTCGATGACGCGGATGTCGGGGTGCGTTCCCGCGTCGGCGCGCACGCACGACGGGCAGGCGTTGCAGGGGAGACTTTCGCCTTTCGGCGAAAGTCCAGAGATTTCGCCGAAAGGCGAAACTCCACAAGTTTCGTCTTGCGACGAAAGTCCGGAGATTTCGCCTTGCGGCAAACTTTCACCTTGCGGTGAAAGTCCGGAGATTTCACCTATCGGTGAAACTCCCCCAAAAACGTTCAGGGCAGAGGTTTTTTTCTCACACAGCAGAGCCTTTGCGACGGCGAAGGCGAGGTCGAAGCGGAGCTTGTCCCCGCCGGTTTCGCCCTCGATGATGTAGGCGTGACCGAGGGTGCCGGAGCGTATCATCGACGACAGGCGCGCTCGGAGCGCGTCGTTGCCGGGTATAGACGGGAAATCCGCCATAAAGCCCTCCGTTCCCCCGAAATACGGCATTCAAAAATTCTTATACGGATACATTATATCAAAAAGGGAGCCGCGTGTCAACATCGGCGGGTGACGGCGGGGGCGGAAATAAAAAACATGAATAATGATTTTTTTTAGATTTTTTTCACATAAAGTATTGACAAAACGAAGCGGGGGGGGGTTACAATCTAATCGAATACATTTATATCACAATTTTTTCACAGGAGAAGTTATGAGGAAAAGAAGCTTTTTACTTATGCTGGCTGTCGCCGCGTTGGCTGCTGCGGCATGCCTGACACTGCTCGTAAGTGCCGTGGACGGCACGGCGGCGGACGGCACGGAGGGAGGCAGCTTCAACGGTCTTCCGGCGAAGGTGGCGGAGGACGGCGGTCTCATTATAAGCAAGGACAATTTCCCCGACGACGTGTTCTGCGCTTATGTGAAAACGCTTGACCCGAACGGTGACGGCAAGCTCAGCCTCGACGAGGCGAAGGGCATCACGAAAATTGTTTTAACAGGAAGCGGCGTCACGACGCTTTCGGGGATCGGGTATTTTTCCGAGCTCGACACTCTGTTTTGCGCGAACAACAAAATAACCGAGCTCGACCTCACTCACAATACGAAGCTTGAAATGCTCGAGTGCGAGGACAACGGACTTAAAACGCTCAATCTGTCCGGTCTTACGAAGCTTTGGCATCTTTGGATACGCGGAAATGCGCTCACGCACCTCGAGCTTGACTGCGCGCCCGATCTTGACCAAAATGACGGATACGACGAGTCGATAGAATACTTCCAGCACCCGAAAACAAGCGTGGCGATGGAAAAAGGCGACGACGGGAAATATCGCGTTGACATGAAGGCGCTCGTCGGCGAAGAGAATTTGAAAAACATCGCCGAGGTCGGCGGCGGCACGTTCGATGCGAAGACGGGATGTGCCGTTTTCGACGCGCCCGTCGAATATCTGCTCTACACATACGACATGAATATCGATTCCTACTACTATCTCGTTGTCATCGTTCCCGTTGATATCGAGGTTACGGCGCCCGCTCCCGAAAAGCGCGAGCCTTATGTCCCAACAGATGACGAGATAATAGCGAAGTTCAGTTACATGGGAGAGCTGTTTACCAACAATGGTTCTTTATCTTTAAACTACTCAGCCCCCGATATCGACGACTATGAAGTGCTCCACGGCGAATCCGTTCCTTCCGGGTATGCTTTTTCAACAATCGCGGTCAATTACTTTGAGGAAGGATTATATGTCTCGACCGACAAGAACGAATTCGGCTCAATCAGCATTGTTCCTTATTACGCTGTTGAAAGGCGAGCTGCCGAAATGTTTGCTTCCTTTGAACACATGCGTGATGATGAGGAGGGAGCTGCCGTTGCAGAAACAGTATTGTGGTCTTACAACAAGGAGATGGACAGCGTAGTCAGAATGCACTTTGGCGGAGCGGGCGGACCGCCCGACCTGATGCTTGAGGCCATGAACTACGTTGTTTACAATGATGAGGACGGCAAGCCCTGCCGCATCGTCGTTCAGGGTGCGGACGTCGGCACGGGCGAAGTCTATCGTGATTATTGGATAGATGATGACGGAAAAGTTGTTGCTGACAACGTCTTCGCCGCACGCGAAATGACGCTCGTCTGGAGCGAGGAGTTCAGCTCGTGGGTGCTCGACGAATGGAAGATCATAGATTATACCGTTGACGAAAACGGCGTTTATTTCCCGCCGCTTGAGCCGCAGGGAGCGGATGTTCACGTTATCGTACCGGGCACCGGGCTGCTTGTTTTGCTCTCCGCCAATGAGATAGACGAGGCGGACGCGGAATACAAGGACATTGCCGCCTCCGTCGGAGCAAAGTACGGAGAATTTGTCCCCGTTTCGCTTGAGCTTCTCTCCGACGGCAAGCCGGTTCAGCCGAACGGAACCGTCACGGTCAAAATGGCTGTTCCCGAAGGGTGGAAGGCGGAGGATACGGGTGTTGTCCATGTCGGTGAGGACGGGGTGCTCGAGTTGATAAAGACAACGCCCTCAGAGGACGGAGCTTACGTCACATTCGAGACCGACCACTTCAGCATATTCTCACTGGTGAAGCTTTCAACGGAGAAGGACGACACGCCAACGACTGATGCTCCGACGACGGACGCCCCGACAACGGATAAGCCGACGACGGACAAGCCCTCGGTACCGAATACGGGGGACGAAAGCCGCATCGTGACGGCGGCGGTGATGCTGATGCTCAGCGCGGCTGCCGCGGCTGCCGCCGCATTCGCACAGCGCCGCGGAAAAGAGAACAAATAATCGGCAAGGAATATGAAATGACCGTCGGGCATATGGATCCGACGGTCATGCTTGTATTTTTTTCATTTAAATCTATTGACAAACGTTCGCGGGTGTTATATAATAGCTCTTGCTGTTCCGATACGGCAGATTGAAAGGCGGCGCGCTATGAAGATAGACATATCCCCGATACTGTCGGGAAAAGTCAGCGTTTTGCCGTTTTCGTTCGAGCTGCCGGCGGACTTCGAGGGAGCGCCGCTCCCGCCCGCGGGCACGTCTCTGACGTCGCCGATCCGCGTGACCGGGAGGCTGCGCGACTCGGGCTCGTGCATCATGCTCGACCTTGACGCAGAGGCTGATTACAAAGCCCCGTGCGACAGGTGCGCGAAGGAGACGGCTGGCGTTGTTCGCTGCTCGCTTAAAAGGATAGTCGCGGACCGCGCCGTTCTGACGGACGGCGCCGACGAGGATGACTACTTTGTCGCAACGGACGGGATGCTCGACCTTGACGCGGAGACGGCGGAGGAGCTGATGCTCTCTTTCCCGACGCAGATACTCTGCCGGGAGGATTGCCGCGGCGTCTGCCCCGTTTGCGGGCAGGACTTAAATCTCGGCGATTGCGGCTGCGGGAACGGGGATGGAAGCGGTGACGACGGCATCGACCCGCGCTGGCGCGGGCTTCAAAAGCTGCTCGAAGAACGTAAAAAAACGGAAGAATAACATCTGAAAAAGGATTTTTCGCGCGGCGTGTCCGCGCATGACGGAGGTATCTAAAATGGCAGTCCCGAAGAGGAAAGTATCGAAGGCGCGCAGAGATAAGAGACGCGCAAGCAACTCCAAGCTCGACGCACCGAACATGGTGAAGTGCCCGAACTGCGGCGAGTACAATCTCGACCACAGAGTCTGCAAGTCCTGCGGACATTACGACGGCGCCGAGGTCATCAATATGACCGAGGATAAGGACAAGGACAAGAAGAAGGATAAGGAATAAAATTCCTTAGAATAATAACATCCTTCAAAAAAAGATACGGGCAAGGGGACCGGGTCACGCCGCCTTTCGGGGAGACGTGCGCGGTCTTTTTCCGCTTTACGGAAATTTCTGATAAAAAATCGGGGGAAGGCTTTCGGCGGCGCTGAAGATGCGCCGGAGAGCTTTCCCCCATAAACGCGGCGCATATCGGATAAGCCCTGCGGGGCGTCCCGAGGGGCACCGTGTTTTTTTATTGCGGACGGGACGCGGTTATGGGATGGGGAAACGCGGTGAGTATGCCGAGTATGAGAAAAAACGAACTGCCGCATATCGTAATTTTGTTTTCTTTTAAATCGGATATTATTTTCATGCCGTCACCCAAAGTCCTATCCTAAGTAGTTTTAAAGGGGGTGTGGGGGAAACTTTTTTCTAAAAGTTTCCCCCGCAAAAAAACTACTCCTCCTCCGCCTCGGCAAGCTCGGCGCGGAGCTGTTCTTCGCGGGCGTAGAGGTCGTAGATTTTGTTTTCGAGCTCGACCTTCTTTTCGTCGAGCTCGGCGGCGCGGATGTAATCGCTCGAGGCGGGTCCGTAGAGCTCCTTTTCCACGTCGATGAGCTCGCCCTCGGCGGTCTCCGCCTCGGCGGAGACGCGTTCGAGCTCGCGCTGTTTTTTGCGGATCTCCGCGGTCTTCTGCTTTGCGGCGAGGTAGCGCTCCTTGTTCGTCGAGATCTCGGGCGCCGCCTCGGGCGCGCCGTTTTCGGGGGCTTCGAGGTGCGAGAGGTAATCCTTATATCCGCCCTCCCATACCTTTGCATCCCTCTCGCCGAGCGGGAGGATGCGGGTCGCGAGCTTCTCGATGAAGTACCTGTCGTGGGAGACGGCGACGACGGTGCCGTCGAACTCCGAGAGCGCGTCCTCGAGCGCCTCGCGGGACTTGATGTCGAGGTGATTTGTCGGCTCGTCGAGGATCAAAAG
>CANRKP010000006.1 GCA_947631245.1 uncultured Clostridia bacterium | reverse complement strand
TGCGGCGACTGACGACGACGTGTAGGATGTGCCGCCGTTTTTGAGCTGATATTTCATAATCAGCCGTACGTCCGGGTTGGTGAGTGCCGACAGAAATCCTGCGGCGCCGTCGGAGCAGAGAAGCTTTTCCGACGTCTCATTGTCGGCGATGTACGAAAGCGCCAAATTTCCGTCAGCGTAGACGCCACCGCGCGTCATCGAAACAAATCCGGTGTGATAATCCCGGTGTTCGGCAAGATGCTTCTTTACTTCGTCTGTGTTCCCGTTCGATGATTCGTCCCACGCCCACATCGTCTCGATTACGGCGTCGTAGACGGCATCCGGCGTTTCTTCAATCGGTGCCGCCGTTTTCCTCGGTTTCGCTTCCGCTGAAAACAGCTCGTCGATCGAGACGTCAAATATTCCGGATATGATCGGCAGTAGCACGATATCGGGCATCGTAACGTTGTTTTCCCATTTTGAAACGGACTGCGACGACACTCCGATCATGTTCGCGAGCTCTTCCTGCGTCATTTTCCTCTCGCGGCGCAGCTCCGCGATTTTTTCTCCTATGCTGTACATGGCAAATTCTCCTTTGATTTTTTGTTTCGTTGTTTCGGTCGACCGTGACTTTATTTTAGCGTATCGCCGGGGGAAAGTCCATATACGGTTCGGCGAGCAATCCGCCCAAACGGAAAGAGAGGTTATTGTAAGGCGAGCGGATTTATGCGCGCGATATGCCGGGGAGGCTGCAAGGATAAACGATAAGGATAAACGAATAGAAAAATTGACCGACGTGAATTGATGCGGGTGAAAACTATGTGTCTCCTTAGCAGACTGACAAGCATCAAAACCCTTTTCTTCATTTCTCCCTGTTCCTCTCCTCATTTTTTATATGATTAGATTGACAAACAGTCCTGTCACAAGCGAAAACGCCATGACAAAGGCGAGATACAGCAAAAACCGTTTCATTCCTAATACGATTTTCAGCGCGCCGAGATTTGTGATTTTGGTCGCAGGACCCGTGATCATGAACGCCGAGGCGCTGCCCATACTCATGCCCATTGTGAGCCACTCCCTGATCAGCGGGATCGTCCCGCCGCCGCAGGCATAGAGAGGAACGCCGATGGTTGCCGCCATCAGGACGCCGAAGCCCTCGTTTGCCTCACCGAAAAGAGCGGCGAATTTGTCCGCCGGAACATACCTCTGAAATAACGCCGACAGAAGCACGCCGACGAGAAACCAAAGTCCGGTCGCCTTGATGTTTCTGCCGAGATTAAATAAAAACCGCAGAAACAGGTTCGGGTGTGTGTCATGGCTCGCCCTCGGCTCGAAACCCTCAAAATTGAAGAACGACCTGTCTTTATAAAAGATATGTACCACAATGCCCGCGACAATGCCGCAGACCGTGCATGACACAATGCGGATCACAAGCGCCGTCACGCCCAAAGCGGTGGAATACATGATGAGCTGCGGGTTCAAAAGGACGCTTGACATCATGAACGCCGCCAGCCAGTCGTGGCGCATTCCGTGCTTTGAAAACGACGCCGCAATTGGAATCGTGCCGTACATGCAGAGCGGGGAGGCTATTCCTAAGAGACTTGCCGGAACGACGCCCCACAGTCCCCACTTTTTATTCCTGATACGGTCGAAGGCTCCGTGTATCGTATCTTTTGCGAACACTGAAACAAGGGAGCCGACGACCATGCCGAGAATCCAGTATCCGGCGATCTGCCGGAGCTGTAAAGTAAAGTAGTACCACACATAGACGAACTCCCGGTGCAGTACCTCTACCACCTCATTCATCTATTATCTCCAGACTGTAATAACGACTGCCGAGACCGATTTCTTCGGCGTGTTCCAACGTATGCAGACCGTTGCGGGATTCAATGCGTTTCACGAGCGACGCGCCGTCGCCGTCCTTTTGCACGTATATGAGATCGATGCACGCCTGATCGAGCGCCACGGGGTCGGTGGACGCTAAAATTCCGATATCGTGCATATCCGGCTCGGCGGGATTGCCGTCGCAGTCGCAGTCGACGGACAGGCGGTTCATGACGTTGATATATACTATCCGCTCGCCGCCGCCAAGATAGTCGGACACGGATTTGCCCGCCTCCGCCATCGCCTCAAGAAAAGCGTCCTGCTCGCCGCCCCACATGCTGCCGCCCGTGCCGCCGCTGTGGATCCACGCCTTTCCCTTGCTTGACGCAAGCCCTATCGATATATTCTTGATCGCCCCGCCGTAGCCTGCCATCGAATGTCCCTTGAAATGTGAGAGGACAACGTAAGAATCGTAATCTCCGAACGACGCGCCGACATAATTTTCCTTCAGGACGGAGCCGCCGTTGACGGGGAGCGTCATGGAGCCGTTCTCGTCGAGAATTTGAAAATTCGCGATTTCGGTGAAACCGTGATCCTTCGCCACCTGATAGTGCATCGCCGTCTCGGAGCGGGAGCCGCCGTATGCGGTGTTGCACTCAACGATCGTGCCGCTTATCGACTGCACTAAATCTTTTATAAGCTCGGGACGCAGATAATTGCTCGCTGGCGGCTCGCCGGTCGACAGCTTGACGGCGACTTTGCCGGTCGGCGTCCAGCCAAGAGCTTTGTATATTGCCATGAGCCCTTCCGGCGAAATGTCTGTCGTCATGTAAACTATCGGGGTCTCCTGCTCATGACCCGGCTGTGCCCCCGGTTCATCGCTGTTTTCACCGCCGGTTGAATTATCGTTTTTTTCTGCAGTTGTGCCGGACGGATTTACGTTGTACGATGTGTATTCCTGACTTCCGCCGCTGCCGGACGGTTCGTTTTGTATGCCGCAACCCGTGAATATCATTTGCAGGATAAACAGTGCCGCAAACAGAACAACATACGCTCTTTTCATTGTCATGCATTCTCCTTACCATTGCTTGCCGAAAGCAATTTTGCAGCATTTTCTTTGTAAATTTCGTCTACAAGTCCCCGATATTTTTCACCCGTTTCAAGATGTTTTTTCTTTGCCGTTACGACCTTGCCCGGCGAGTGGGGAAAATCGCTGCCGTAAACGATGCGACTGTCATCTGCCACCATACGCAGCATATCGAGCGCCACCGGCTCGGGGTCGCCCGCGATATCGAAATAAAGGCGCCGAAACTCTTCCACCGCGTCAACGGTTTCCATCATGCCCATTGAAGCAAGAATACCGGAAACACCCGTAAACCTCTGCAGCATATAGGGCAAGAACGAGCCGGTATGCGGCACCACGAACCGTATTTTCGGAAACCGCGTCATAATGCGGTGTGCGATCATATTTAAGACAGCTCTTGTTGTATCCGCAGGATATTCATAAAGCGCCGCTACCTTGCCGGTGATGACGTTTTCGGGGCGCTGTCTTGCCCGACAGGGGTGAATTATGACGAGCGCGCCGCGGCGGTCGAGTTCCTCCATCAGCGGGTCAAAGGAAGGGTCGCCCAAATATACTGCGCTGCTGTTCGTCACCACCTTGACGCCGACAGCGCCGAGCGTGTCTATCGCATACGCCGTCTCCTTTATCGCGCCGTCCACAAAGGGGAGAGGGAGGACGGCGGCAAAGCCGAATTTCTCCGGATGCTCCGCGCAGAGCTTCGCTGTGGATTCGTTGATACGCCGCGCCGAAGCGCAGGATTTTTCGTCGTCCCCGTTGTGGATATGCGGCGTTGGAACTGTAAGGACCGTGTAGTCGATCCCGGCTTCCTCCATGAACTCGAGATGCGCGGGGACGCTCCAGTCAGGCAGAGGAAATCCGTCCTCCGCCATCGGGTCAAGACCTAAAAATTCCATCTCCCGGCGGAACACACCGTCTATCGGATGTGCATGAAAATCAACTGTTCCGTAGTATTTCATGATATTTCTTCACCTCAAAGATAATTAAAAAAATGTCGGTCACTTTACGCTTATTACCGCCGACACACCTTCGCCGCAGTCATTCATCTCGAATACGATGAGCACGCGTCCGTTCCAGTCGTTCGGCGCATAGTCGGAGAGCCTTATCTCAAACGACGAAAGCTCGACCTCGACAGCTTTTCCGGCAGGCTCGCCCGAGCCCCACGGCAGAGCGGCGTCGCGCGTCCCGTCATATATGCCGCCGTGGAACAGCACGGCGTTTTTATATCCGGACGGAGTTTCAAATTCAACCCGAATACCGAAGAAGCTGTTTTTGCCGTTTGCGGCGGGCTCGCCTTCGATATCGAACGATACATCGAGCGTATCCGGCAGACTTTCGGCAACGACGCCGACGACGGAATCGTAATCTCCCTCGCTGCCCGAGCCGAGGCGCGCCGTCCAAGTATGTTCGTCAAAATAAGCGTAATTTGACATCCCGCGGCTGTTGTAATAGTGCTCCTGACGGATTATGACAGCATCCCCGGGCGCCGACGACGCGGTGTCGTCCGTCCCCGTGCCGTCATTGATTTCGATATATACGACGCCGTTTTTCGCAATATTGCCTGACCAGTCAAACGAGCCGCCCGAATATTCCATCGTTTCGGCGGGGGTGAGATTCTCGCCTTTTGACGTGCCGTAACCGGAGTATCTGCTGTCGATTCTGTATACCGTAACGGTCCCGGAATCAAACGGCAGCGAAGAAAGCTCCAGAGCAAGCGACTGTTCTCTTTTTATATTGTTCCACACGACGACCGACGCACGGTGCCCGTCGGAGGATGCCATTCCGGAAATGCCGCGGGACTTTTCTTTCACTTCATAACGGTCAGCGGGCATACGTCCGTATATCGCGAACGCGTTGTATGCGGCCTTTTTGTGTCCCTGTGCGTTTACAACGCCAAGGGCGTCGACGCCGGATTCAAGGAACTGCGCCCACGACACGACCTCCACGTCGTTCTGCTCAATAAGATATTCTATCATGCGGAACACTTCCGCGCCCATCTCATAACTGTCGCACGGTCCGCCGTAATTCCACGCCGGTGACGCAATCGTGTTCAGCTCGTTTATGTGTATAGACGTTGTGAAAAATCGGTCGCCCTGCGAGGAGATGTCGCCGCGCAGCGTCGAGAGTTTCTTTTCGAGCTCGACTGTCGTGCCGTAATGATGCATCGAGAAGAAATCGAGCGGCAGATCGTTCCGTTTTACATAAGAAAGAAACTCGCGGTATCTGCTGCCGGGATCGAAGATCCACGCGGTCGACGGGCCTCCGACGACAGCGTCGGGATCGCCCGCGCGTATGCCCTTTACCCCGTATTCGTAGAGCTTGCAGTAATCGCCCCAACTGCCGGTGTAGAACATGTCGCCGCAGTCCGGCTCGTTCCATATCTCATGATAACCGACGGAGATGTCGTTTTCTTTGAAATGGGCAGCGATCGTTTCAAGAGCCTCCGACCACGCGTCAAGATCGCTCGGCTGTGAACGGCAGTCTTTGTTCGTAACCTGCAGCGGATAAGGGCAGTAACCGTATGAGAGATAAGGATGTACGTTTTTTGAATTCAGCAGCTCGGCGAAACGGTCGACATCGTCCCATTTATACTTCATGTTTCCGATATCGCCGGTGATAAGGTCGTCAAATATCATGTCGCCGCGTCCCATTCCGAGCTCGACGCGAAGGGATTCGGCGCGAAGCTCGTCAATCTTGTCAAGATGTCTCGCGGTCCTTGCCATATTGACAAGCCCGGAATCAAACATACCGAATTTTTTGACGAGAGGCGCGCCGTCTCTGTGTGAGAAGTCTACCGTCATATATTGATCCGCCTTTGATTTTGATTCTTCCAGAGCCGACGGGAGTGTATTTTCAGCACTTTGAGATGCCTCGGACAATTCTGTATTGCCGTCAGTCGGTTTTCCCGACCCGCAGGAGACACAGCCGAGCGCCGTAAACAGCGCGAGCAAAACCGTCCCCGTGCGAAATAAGGCTGTGCACTGCTTTTTCATAAAATTCCTCCCCTCCGCATGCTTCGCCATCGTTTTACATATTTAATTTTTCTGCAAAATCAGCCATAGCCTCAGATATCTTGATTTGCTGCGGACAGACGGCTTCGCAGCTCCTGCAGCCTAAACAGGCGCTCGGCAGCTTGTCGTTCGGATACGAGGACAACGCCATCGGCGCGATAAATCCGCCGTTTGTGAAGCAGTGCTCATTGTAGAAAGCCAGCAAGGTAGGAATATCAAGTCCCTGCGGGCAGTGGCTCACGCAGTAATGGCAGGCGGTACAGGGCAGGACGATCTTCCGTACCATTTCATCCGCCATAGAGAGCAGACTTTTCATTTCTTCCTCGGAAAGGGGCTTTTCGTCCCGGAAGGTATGAATATTTTCTTTCATCTGCTCCATGTTTGACATGCCGGACAATACGACAGTCACCTCCGGGATGGATTGCAGGAAGCGGAACGCCCATGCAGGGATCATCTCTCTGGGACGCATGGCCTTTAACCGGGCTTCTTCCTCATCCGTCAGCTTTGCCAGACGTCCGCCCCGCAATGGCTCCATCACCCAAACGGGAATGTGGTACTTTTTCAGAAGCTCCACCTTTGCTTTGGCGTCCTGAAAACTCCAATCTAAGTAATTCAGCTGGATTTGACAAAATTCCATGCTCTTTCCGTATTTCTCAAGGAACCGTTCCATCACATCATAGCTTCCATGGGCGGAAAATCCGAGATGACGGATTCTTCCGTTCTCTTTCTGCTTCATTAAGTAATTATAGATCCCGTACTTTTCATCAAGATATGCGTCAACATTCATCTCGCAGACATTGTGGAACAGATAGAAGTCAAAGTATTCTACCTGGCATTTTTCCAGCTGCTTCTCAAAAATTTCTTCCACCTTTATCATGTTGGACAGATCATATCCCGGGAATTTGGTGGCTAAATAGAAACGGTCTCTTGGATATTCTTTCAGAACTCTCCCCATCACGAGCTCCGAATTGCCGTCATGGTAGCCCCAGGCGGTGTCGAAATAATTCACGCCCTGCTCCATAGCGTAAGCGACCATTTCTTTTGTGGCCGCCTCGTCGATTTTGGAATCATCTCCGTCCAATACCGGAAGGCGCATGGCGCCCATGCCAAGAGCAGATAATTTTAAATCCTGAAAATCTTTATAAATCATTGTCGATTCCTCCTGTTTTTAATTCTGTTTTTCACTGATATAGGGTTGTATCATGGCCGGTAAAAACAGATTGCAAAATTCTTTTGTCCGTTTCTCAAAGCTGTATGCGCCGCCGGACATATCCCAGCAAAGCATTTCACCGTAGATTACATCTACCAGCGCGCCCGCGAGCGCGTCTACGGGCGTATCGTCTGTCAGTTCGCCCTGCTCAACGCCCTTTTCGATAATTCCCTTCATGGAATCAATATCCACATGGAGTTTGTCCTTGTTGTACGGGGCCTCCACGAGATCAGGGTCTACGGTGTTCCGCACCCATTCCTGACAAAGCTTCAGCCCGTCCCGCTCAATGTGTCCGGAGAAATTCACCATGTAAAATACAAGCCTCTCCATAAAGGGGCCGTCATGGGCCTGCGCTTCCTCATAAATTCCCTGATACATCTCCTGGCTTAACGCAAAAACCACGTCTTCTTTGCGCTTGAAATATGTGTAGAACGTGCCGTTTGAAACGCCGCAGGCTTTTGTAATCTCTTCGATAGATGTGTTGACCAAGCCTTTTTCACATACCAGCTTTTTCGCTGTCTCGAGCAGCTTGCGCTTGGTTTCCAACGCGGCAAGCTGCCGGTTCGTCATTTTCTTTTCCACACCGTCACCTCCTCGTGCAGTTTCATTGTATCACATTCACTGAATATAAGTCAATGACTTTCAATCAATATTTTGTGCACTCTTATTTGCAAAAGTAACTTACGCTTGCGGGCTGAATTTTCTCTTTTCAAATCCAATCTTCCAATATAATGTTTTACTTTAATTTTTTATAAGCCCCTCCCATCCCTGTTTTTACTTTATGTGATTGATTTTGAGCCATGCGTCAATATCGTCCGGCAGGCTGCTGCCGCCGGAATAGTGGACGGACAGCGGCTCGCCCATGACCGCGTCGGGTGCGAGCTTTGCGATCGCCGTCAGGCTTTGCCCGAAGCGTCCGCCGCCGTGAGAGCAGAACGGAATGACCGTTTTACCCGAAAAATCGTATTCTTCAAGGAATGAGGCAATTGGCATCGGTATCGACGCCCACCAGTTGGGATAGCCTAAGATGATCGTGTCGTACTGCTCAAAATTTTCGATTTTGTTTTTGATTTCCGGTCTTGCCTGAACGTTTTGATCGCGCTGTGCCTCCATGAGTACGGTGCTGTAATCGTCGGAATACGGCGTCACAAGCTCGATTTCAAAGAGGTCGGCGCCGGTTTGAGATTTGATTTCCTCCGCGATGCCTCTTGTGTTGCCGCCCCACGAGAAGAAAGCGATGAGAATTTTGCCGCCTGTTTCGGTGTTATTCTCCTCCTCGGCACTGATGATGTTTCCCGTGCCGTTTACAGCGCCTCTGACGAGCCTGATGCCTAAATTGAAGCTGCCTTTGTCCTCAGGAAGCGCGGCGCGGTATGCAGAGCGCATATTCTTCGCAAAGTCATTCCACCCGCCGCCTCGGTAGACGCGCCGCGTCCCGGTCAGGGGACCGGTAGGGTCGCTGACCGCCGATGCGTCATATTCGCCGTAGTAGTCCCACACCCATTCGCTGACGTTGCCGTGCATATTGTAAAGTCCCCACGCGTTCGGAGAGAAGCTGTCAACGGCGACCGTCGTCTGTCTGTACTGTCCGGGCTTCGTCGTGAGGTTTTCCTGTGAAAAATAGTTGTCCTCGATCTCGTAGGGATAATGGCCGTAGTAGTTTGATTCCTCCGGGCTTATGGACGTTTCGGTGTTGAACGGCGTCACAGTCCCGGCGCGGCAGGCATATTCCCATTCCGCCTCGGTGGGAAGCCGGTAGCCGTCGGCGCTTCTGTCCCATGTGACGGTCTCGCCGTCGATTTTGTATGCGGGCGTGAGATTTTCCTTTTCACTGAGCGCGTTGCAGAATGCGACGGCATCAAGCCACGATACGTTCTCCACAGGCAGGTCGTCCCCGCTGAAATCAGAGGGATCCTCGCCCATCACAGCCGCGTATTCGCTCTGTTTTACCTCATAGGAACTCATATAGAAATCGCTGACCGTCACGGTGTGCTGTGTCTCGTCCGCCGAGCGCCACGGCTCATCTTCCGGACTGCCCATCGTGAAAGTTCCGCCCTTTATAAGCACAAAGCCGTCGTCGGCGGTGACAGTCGGGCGTTCGGGCTGTCCCGATTGCGACGGCTGCGACGTGCCTCCCGCGGAGTCCTCTTGCCACGGCTCGCTTTGCGCGGGAAAAGCCAAAACGACGGCGACAAGGACGCAGACAAGCGCCGGAACGGTGAATGATACGGCTTTAAAAACCTGTCCGTCCGACCTCTCCTTTCCGTCTTTCTTCCCGGCGCGGCGGAGCAGCTTATTTATGTAATATGATGCCGCCGCGAACAGACACATGACGGTGACCGTTTCCGAAAAATATACGGCGGCTGATTTCGTCTCGTCGAACATCATGAAATGCGCCCTCAGGAACAGATAATCCGCCATATGCTGAGCGATAAATGCATAGATGCCGTAAAGAGACACGGCAGCGGCGGCAACACGCAAGGTCCATGTCACGGCGGCGTTCTTTTCCTTTATGCGGAATAGCTTTCTGAAAGGCGGGAAGAACTGCCCTACATGCATTCCGAGGTGAGCCGACATGAGGATAAGTCCCCAAAAGGATGCAAACAGATGAAGTCTGCGAGATATTATCATCCCGCCGCTGATGGAAAGAAAGCGGAAGACAAATCCCGACATCATGATGCCGCTGACAGAGAGCGCAAGCATATCGAACAGTAAAAGCAAATCGAGAGTTGTGCCGAAGGCGCGGGACGGGGTGTATTTTCCTTTGTAAAAGCTCCCCCACCAGCCGAGATTCAGAAGATGATGAAGGACAAACAGCGCCGTCATGACTGCGCCGAGCCACTCGTGGAGCTCCTGCCCGATGAGGATCTCCGCCATCAAAAGCGGCAGAAGAACGATCATTGCAAGGTCAAGCGTTCTTTTTACGATTTGTTTTGTGTGCTTCATATCCGGTCTCCTTCCCGCCTCCGCGGCATCATTATGGTGAAATGTCCTGCGGCGGCAGAGCCGTCACAGGACATATTTTTTTATTTTATTCCAAGCCCGTTTGCCCAAACCATTACATCCTCAGCGGATGCTCCGGCGGAAAAGCGCTGTCCTTTGAGCCATGTGGCGCCGCTTGCGGCCGAGCGCAGCGCATCATCGCTGCTGCCGAAGCCGCTGCTCGCGGAGGTGCAGAACGCGACGAGTGTCTTGCCGGAAAAATCGTAGCTTTCGATAAACGTGCTCATGATGCGCGGAGCTTCGCCCCACCAAATCGGGTAGCCGATGAAGATAACGTCGTACTGCTCCATATTTTCAACGGAGCCGGAAATCGCGGGGCGGGCGCTTGGGTCGTCCATTTCAACAGACGAACGGCTCTTTGAGTTGCCGTAGTCGAGGTCTTCAGACGTATATGGCTCTGATGGCGTGATTTCGTAAATATCAGCGCCGAGCCCTTCCGCCAATTTTTTCGCTATGCCCTCGGTGTTGTTCGTGGCGGAGAAATACGCAACGAGAATTTTGCTGTCTGTCGTGTCACCGTTTGTTTCGGGGACGGTGCTGTCGGCATTTGAACCCGACGTATTTTCGGGGCGCTTGCTCTCATTCCCCGTGTTTGAAGACGTGCTCTGGGCGGAACCTGAATTTCCGCCGTTTCCCGCAGGTTCGTTCCCGCCGGCACATGCGGCGAGGAACAGCAACGTTGCAAACGCCAATAAAATCGCTGTGAGCTTTTTCATTTTCATCTCAACCCTCCGTATTCTTTATCGTCTACCGGCTCAAGCCATTCGTTGGAACCGCCCTCTCCGGGGACTTCGATTGCCAAATGCGAGAACCAGCTGTCCGGCGCGGCTCCGTGCCAGTGCTTGACGCCCGCGGGGATGTTGATGCAGTCGCCGGGCTTCATTTCAACCGCTTCTTTGCCCCATTCTTGGTAATACCCGCGCCCGCCGACGCAGACGAGGATCTGTCCGCCGCCTTTTTCGGCGTGGTGAATGTGCCAGTTGTTGCGGCAGCCCGGCTCAAACGTCACGTTGAAGATACCGACCTGCTCTTTTGATACGGGTGCGAGATAGCTCTGCCCGGAGAAATACTGCTTGAAGCCGTCGTTCGGCGCGCCGATGGGGAAGAAAATCGTGTTCTGATATTTGTCCTTCTCCGTCAATTCCGGCTCATTTTCATTCCAAACGTCCTTTGCAAGACGGAACACCGCCCACGCCTTCGGCCAGCCGACGTAGAAGCCGACGTGGGTCACGATGGCGGCGATCTCCGCTCTCGTCACGCCGTGAGATTTGGCGTTTTCGAGATGATACGTCAGCGATGAGTCCGTGATTCCGGACGACATCAGTGCCACGACGGTGATGATGCAGCGCGTTTTCAAATCGATGTCGCAATTGTTCCAGTTCTCGCCGAAGAGAACGTCGTCGTTGAAGTGCGCGAAATCCGGTGCGAAGTCGCCGAGCTGTGCTCTGCCTGCTGTCTGTGTGATTTTTTCCATTTTGTTTTTCCTCCCGAATTTAAATTTCAGACTATGTTTCCGGCCTTCTGGTTGCCGTTCTGCGCCATCACGCCGACAAGGGCGTGCGGCACATATAATTCTTCAAGCCAGTCAATCTCGTCCTGCGTCAGCTCCAAATCAACAGCCTTTGCCGCGCCGTCCACATGGGAAAACTTCGTCGCGCCGACAACGGGAGAGGTCACTTTCGTGAGCAGCCACGCAAGGGATATCTCCGTCATAGATACGCCGCGATTATCCGCTAATTCCGCGACGCGGGCGATGATTTTTCCGTCCGCCTCGGCTGTCGCGTCGTACTTGAATTTCGCGTAGGCGTCCTGCTCCAAGCGCTTTGAAGTCTCGCCCGGGCGCTTTGAAAGCCGTCCACCCGCAAGCGCGCTGTACGGCGTCATCGCGATGTTCTGGTCACGGCAGAACGGCGCCATCTCCCGTTCCTCCTCGCGCGCGATCAGATTGTAATGTCCCTGAATCGACACGAACTCAGTGAGCCCATGCTCGCGGGCGTAAAAATTCGCCTTTGCAAGCTGCCATGCGAAGCAGTTTGAAATGCCGATATACCGAGCCTTTCCCGCCTTGACGGCGTTGTGCAGTCCCTCCATAATCTCCTCCATCGGCGTGTGATAGTCCCACATATGATAGATGTAGAGGTCAACATAGTCCATGCCGAGATTGCAAAGGCTCTGATTCAAATAGTTTTCGACGTGCATCACGCCGCTGACGCCCGCGTCGATTTCGTCCTGCGTCCGAGGCGTAAATTTGGTGGCAATCACGTAGTCGTCCCGCTTTGCGAAATCCCTCAGCGCACGTCCCACATATTGCTCGCTCGTGCCGTTCTGATACGCGATCGCGGTGTCGTAGAAGTTGATGCCGAGGTCAAGACCGTGTTTTACGATCTCGCGCGTCTCGACCTCGTCAACTGTCCAGCTGTGCTGTCCCGTCGCGGCGTTGCCGAAGCCCATGCACCCCATGCAGATGCGGGAAACGGTCAGCTCTGTCTTGCCGAGTTTCGTGTACTTCATTTTCAGTCCCCCAAGAGCCTTTTCACGCAGTTATACGTGAGCTCATATATCGACATAAACACATAGTTGACATTTGCCTCCTCCATCGCACACCGCTGCTTTTCGGTGACGTATGTGTAAGGATAGATACCGAACATGAACGGGAAAAACGTGTAGATAAAGTCCTGCTTTTCGGAGACTGTCATCTCTGGAAAATATTTGTCGAGACATTCCCCGACCGTAAGGATCGATTCGCCGTAAGCGACCTTGAAATCCCTCAGATGCTCCGGACGGCTGCCGGTCTCCATGTCGTAGTGGTTCATGGACATGATTTTTAAAAGCTGCGCGCGTTCCTCGAGCGAGTGCGCGAGCATCGACGCAAATTCGTCCTTCGTCATTTTTTCGATTTGCTCCATCGTCCTTTTGAGCGAGCCTATCCACAGCTCATATTCGCGTTTCAAAAGCGCTAAGAAAATTTCCTCTTTCGTCGCGAAATAGTTGTAAATCGAGGTGCGCGTGAAGCTCGTCGCGTTCCCGATGTCCTTTAATGTGATTTCTTTAAAGCTCCTCGTCTGATAGAGTTTTTCGCAGGCGTTGATAATTTCTTCCCTGCGCGCCTCCGTCAGCTCCGGTGAACCTTTCGGCATGGGTGGGTCCTCACTTTCTTTCTGCCTCTTCAATGCTGACACCGTGTCAGCATAATCAGTATAGCACTATTCTGACACGGCGTCAATATACTTTTGAGGAATGTTGAAAATTTTTTTACAATGGCGAACGCGGCGACTGATAAATTAGCTGATCGGCTTTATCAGCACATCGTGAGGGCTTTTTTGACGGGTCTTTAGTGGAATGTTTGAACTGAAAAATGTCCCTCAAAAGTGCCGACTTTTTTTGTTTCAGTTCACCGTTTAATCTGTCCATTAATTGTGGTATAATTTTTTATATATGAGTTCGAAGGGCGAAGGGTGATCCGACATTCGGGGAAATCGCCAAAAGATAAAAATATTAAAACTCATTGAACTGCTCAAACAAGAAACGGATGAAGCTCACCCGCTTTCAACAAATGAAATATGCTCCCGTCTTGGAACGATGGGATTATCTTGCGAACGACATTGCACTACTGAACGACCAAGGACACGAATTGATGTGGTGCGGGTAGGTAAAGAAAAAGCCTGATATATTGAAGATAAAAAATTTTTATTGATGCCGTTCAAGCAGCCAATTTTATTACAGACAAAAAGAGCGCCCGCTGATAGATAAGATTTCAGCTTTGGGCGGCAGTCATCAAGCGGATATTAAGAAAAACCGCTTCGAGATTTCGCAGTTGAAATTGTTTAATAGGTAAGAAGACAAGGGGGACAACATGGAAGATTACGGGTACAAATATTACAGTGATTATCTTTCGGGCGACCCCTGCGGATTTGAGCAGATCGTAAAGCTGTACCGTGAAAATCTCATACTGTTTATTCAGCAGTACGTCCGCGATTATCAGTCGGCGGAAGATGTGTCGCAGGATGTATTTGTAAAGCTGTATCTGAAGAAACCTCACTATTCGCCCAAAGCCTCATTTAAGACATGGCTTTATACGATTGCAAAGCGCGAGGCGCTTAATCATCTGAAAAAGCAAAAGCGCGAGGCTGACGTTGACGAGGCGGCTTTTGAAAATTACGATGAGGAATATTTAGAGCCGATCCTTTCCGATGAAAGAAAAATCACATTGCACCGTGCTCTCGATGAACTGACGCCCGAATACCGCCGCGCATTATATCTTTGTTATTTTGAGGATATGGCGGTAAATGAGATCGCGAAATTGCTGAACAAAAGGCCCGCACAAATATCCGATATGCTTTACAACGCTAAGAAAGCCCTTAAAGCCGTTATCATGAAAGGGGGAAGCAAATATGAAATCTTACGAACAGGCACTGAATGAAATTTATTCAAAAGCTGACGAAAGACTATTACAAATAAACAAGCGAAGAAAAAGGACAAGAATAATTCTTTTGACATTCGCCCCCATATGCCTCGTGCTGATTATTACCTTATCCGTCGGCATAGGTTTGGGTATCGGCAGCACATCTCCGCACGTCGACAACGACACACCGAATAATGGGGTAAATACGGATAACCCATCCGATAGCGGAGCGCAAGGCGGCTCGGCTGCAAGTGAAGATTCGGTTTTACCCGTCGTCAATGGCGCGGAGCCGAGCATTTATCCCGCCGCATGGAGAAAAATGAACGCGGTTATCGTAAAATGGGGCGAGCTAAACAGCCAAACTTGGAGTGAAGCGTACAGTCCGTACGCAGGCGGTGAAGGGGAAGGCTATACGGTAAAATATGTCGGCGTTGATGTCGAATTTTTAAAAGTATATTCCGATACGATGAGAGAGAGCCTCGCTCCGGATGTTGAAAAGGCGATCGGGCAGACAACATATCTTTTGATACCGGAATATTGTCTCGACGAAATAAAAGCAGGCGATACGGCGCTTGTATTTTTAGACGTGATTGCAAATGTAATAACTCAAAGCCCTGACGGTGCGTCATCGACCGCTGCCATCCTTCTCGGTGTTCGCTCCGGCGACCTCCTCGCCCCCGGTCAGTTTGCTGCGGCGCCCATTTTTGCTGTTTCAAACGGCAAAGTGTCGGTTACGGACGATGCTTATAAAAAGGATCCGCAAAATGACGAATACTATATGGAGGTAATGAATTATCTGCGCGACGCAAACGAATGTATAGAGAAGGACGGCACCGTAAAAACCGTTATATTCGAAAACGGCGCGGACATAGAGGAACTGGCAGAGTTATTCTCTTATGTGTGCGGTCAATAGTTGATTTTTATTTGCTCCCTGCCCATGTAAAAAACCGCCTCGGGACCTCGCGATCCCAAGGCGGTTTTATATATGCTTTTGTGCAGCCTATAGCTGCCGTCTCCGCGGGAATATCACACTTTCTTTTTCTTGTTATGGAGGCAGATCACGACGACCACTACGGCAATTACGGCAAGCAGCAAAACTCCGCCCGCCGCAGCTATCGGTACCCATTTTCGGGATAAATTGCTGCCGGAGTCGACGGACGCCTCTGTTGAGGCATCGGTGTCGTCGGAAGGAAGCCCGCTTTGGGTGTCATTATTATTATTATTATCGGAAGGGGGCGTATTTTGATCATCACTGCTGTCGGAAGGGCGTTCGTTTGCGGTTTGATCGCTCGCCCCGTCTGTTGCGGGAACCTGTTGAGATGTCTCGTCTCGCGAGGTTTCGGGGGCTTCGGTGCTTGGCGCGCCGGAGGTTTCGGCAGAGGAGGTAGTGTCAGGCTTTGGCTCGACGGATGTTTCCGGCGTCTTATCGGCGGATGTTGTTGAAGCAGCGGTGGTTTCGGACGACATGTGCTTCAGGGTTCTCGTTTCGACAGTCCCGCATACGGTACATGTTCTTGTTTCTGTGCCGTCCTCAGTGGCCGTCGGCGCTTTTGTTGTCACCCAGCTGCCGAATTTATGCTGATTTGTTTTCGGTATCGTTTCCGTGACGGTATTGCCGCAAACCTTGCACTTTTTGATTATCGCGCCCTCGTCTTTGCAGGTAGCTTCTTTAGTGGTGGTTTCGTAAGTGTGCTGATTTGTTTTTGGTATCGTCTCTGTAACGGTGTTGCCGCAAATCTTGCACTTTTTGATTATCGCACCCTCGTCTTTGCAGGTTGCTTGCTTAGTGGTTTCTTCGTAATCATGCTGAACGGAGACGGGTTTTGATATCGTTTTGCCATCCGGGAGTTTAGCAGATATAGTAACGCTGCCGCATGTTTTGATTTTTATCTGCCCGTTTGATACATAAATGATGTTGCTGTCAGATGAGCTCCACTGAATATTTTTTGCAGTATCCTCCGGCAAGATGAGACCTTTTGTTGACCGGGAATCCTGAAATGTCACCGAGGCGGCAACGGAAATTGCATCGGCGTCCTTTATATTATTCGGACAGACTATTTCATAGGTGATATATTCATTTTTAACATCGAGCGTTTGAATAATCGTTCCCGTTGAACTTCCGCGCGACGTGTCGGGAACGGTTTTTGACATCGAAAATTCGCCCACCGTGGTATTGTGATATCTTGTGACGCCTGAGCAGAACGTTGCCAGACCTACAAAATTGTAGCGGGGATCGATCATAGAAGTATAGTGACCGGTAACTCCCTCTGATTGGCTTACCCAAATTCTTTTTTCCTCGTACCACTGATCTATGCCGTATGTCATAGTCTCGCTCCAGTTCCAGGCGATGTCTTCGGCATTGCTGCTTATGCCGTTAGGACCGCTGAACCAAATGCTTTTCCCGTTCGTTCTCGTATGACCGATCGTAACGCTCGCCTCTGCTGCGCGTATCCTTGCGATATATTCCAGATCCGCGGACCACTGTATCGGTACATAGTCGTCGGGTGTGAGCGGCTTTTTCGTTGCCGGACTTATAACTCCCTCACGGCATGCCTCAAGCCGAATTTCATTGATACGGTCGATGGCATCCTGTATCTGCGTTATGTATTTTCCTTCGATACCGAGAAAAGTACAACCCGGACTAGGCTCTGCAGATGTGGTCGGCAAAGTCGAAACCGCACTGACTGTGTGCAAAGGCATGATCCCTGTAAAAATAACTATCATTACAAGCATCGTCATCGTAAAAATAATTTTTTTCATATGAATACCCCTATTTTAAAAAACCATGTTCAATAAATCATTTTCGACCGTTTTTATGCACAAAAAGTCCGTGTCACTGTCTCGTATGATTATTTCTTATTTTACCATAAAAAGCACGTTGTTTTTACTTAAATTTATTATCATCATCTTTTTTTCGATTTTTCTATTCGGCAATAAATATATTATCTATAACCGCGAAATACAAACTGTTGTTTGTGAGCAGATGGCGTGATTGTTTCTGCGAAAGGGGCGGCGGACAACGATATTTTTCTTTGGCGGAAAAGCAAAAAACGTGTCGATACATATAAGATAATGTTGATATTTGCATACGTTTTTGGTACAATATTATCAAATCAACAGTTGTGTTTCTTATAAATTTTCTCCGATGTGCTTTTTTGCCGTCGGGCGGAAATTGCACGGGCGGGCGCGGGCGTTTTTTACGCTATCGTTTAAACGAAAGGAATTAAAATGACACTGGTAGAATTTTTTGAAAAAGATGCAATTGAAAATGTTTGTTCCAGCCTTACAAAAGCGCCGGAGCGGGTCATTCTTCTCGGAGACAAGCTGAGGCTGATGCAAAAGCACGCGGAACGCTACAAAACTATTTTAGAATCCAGAGGTGTTACCGCAGAGTTTATTTGCCGTACTGTTAATAAAAATAGGATGCAGACCATTATAGATGCTCTCTCCTCAATCGTTGAAGCGCATGATGACTGCGTTTTTGATTTGACGGGGGGAGAAGACCTTTATCTTGTCGCGACAGGCATCGTTTTTGAAAAATACAAGAACCGTAATATTCAGATGCACAGGTTCAATATCCGGAACGGCACTATCATCGACGGAGACCAAGACGGACAAACTATCATGGAAAATGATGCTCCGGTGCTTTCGATCGAAGAAAATGTTAGGATTTACGGCGGCGACGTCATTTACGACGACCAAAGAAAAGATGCGACATATCGCTGGGATATGAACGATGAATTTAAGAACGATATTAATGCCATGTGGGACATCTGCCGCCGTGACGCAAGGCTTTGGAACACACAGATCGGCGTTTTTGAGGCTGCTTACAAGCTGTCGGGGTGCTCGGACGATCTGACTGTCAGTGTTCAGACGGACTGCCTCAAAAGAGCGGTCGAGCAAAGCGGAGGCAGGTTTGTCGCGATCCGGAGGATAATTGACGGATTATATCGAGAGGGATTGCTTGAGACCTATTTGTGTAATGATGATTTGTTTTCTATTACATATAAAAACATACAGGTAAAGCACTGTCTTACTGTTGCCGGAAAGGTTCTTGAAATGAAGATGTTTCTCGCGGCGCTGGATGCCGAAGAGAAGGACGGCGAAAAAACATACAACGATGTCATGAACGGTGTTTTTATTGACTGGGACGGGGATATCGGCACGGACAAGTACGACTGCGACACCTCAAATGAAATAGATGTCATGATGATGCACGGCATGGTTCCGGTCTTTGTTTCCTGCAAAAACGGATACATAAATAAAGATGAGCTCTATAAATTGAATACGGTCGCAGCGCGGTTTGGCGGAAAATATGCAAAAAAAGTTCTTGTGGCTACATCACTTGATGATTCGGGTGCGTCCAATCATATCAGACAGCGCGCGGGGGATATGGGCATTCGACTTATAGAGGGGTCTAATTGCAGCGGAATTTATAAGGATCTTACGGAAATGAACGACGACGATTTAAACAGAGTGGTTCGGTCGCTTTGGTCGAATTAATATAGTAGGAAAAGGTAATTTCGGGCTTTTTGCTTCGGCCTTTTGCGTTTGCCGCGCAGCTCCGATGGGAACATGGGGACGATGATTGCACTAAAAGGAGAAGGGCATGTTTAAGTTATTGCATAAGACGCGCTACGGAGAGGAGCCGACCGGGAAGCAGGCGGTGCTTTTCGTGTGCCATCCGGACGATTTTGACGTATACTTCGACGAGACGGCAAACGATATCTTCGCGTCGCAGAACTGTGCGATATACTATATCGACAAGAGCGACGCGGCGGAATATGCGGAATACGACGCGGAGCGTAAAGAGATGTGCCTTTCAGAATTTGCGGACGTCCTTACCGAGATGCGCCTTGTCGTTATCCCCGTGACGGCAAAGCTTTTGACTCGCCCGTCTTTTGCGCTCGACCTCTGCGATTTCATGCAGAAGAATGAGATCCGTATCCCCGTGCTTCCGCTTATGCAGGAAGACGGGCTTGCCGCTCTTTACGACCTCAAATTTCGCGATCTTCAGTTTTTGGAAAAGCACGGGAACGACGAAACGGCGATCCCATTTAAAACAAAGCTCGAGAACTTTCTTTCGTCCGTGCTCGTCGGGGACGAGCTTGCCGAAAAGGTGAGGGCAGAGTTTGATGCATACATATTCCTCAGCTACCGAAAGAAAGACCGCGTGCATGCGAAGGAGCTGATGAGGCTCATACATAAAAACAAATCCTGCCGCGACGTTGCGATATGGTACGACGAATTTTTGAATCCTGGAGAGGGGTTCAACGGCAAGATAGAGGCCGCTATCGAGAAGAGCAGTCTTTTCGCGCTAACGGTGACGCCGAGCCTGCTTGAAGACGGGAACTATGTCATGACGGAAGAATATCCGATGGCGAGGGAGAAGGGGAAAGCGATACTTCCGGCGGAGATAGTCAAAACCGACAGGGGAGAGCTCGAGAAAAAATATGTCGGCATCCCCGCCTGCACGGACGCGAACGACGCGCCGAAGCTGGAGGCGGCGCTTTCGGCTGCGCTTGAAAATGATTTGAAGCGCAAGGGAGACAGAGATCCCGAGCACGATTTCATGATAGGGATCGCGTATCTTACTGGCATAGACGTCGAAGTCGACACCGACCGCGCGCTCGGGCTGATAACGGGCGCGGCGGAGGCGGGCTCCGCCGATGCAATGAAAAAGCTCGTCGATATGTACCGGAGCGGCGACGGCGTCGTGAGAGACCGCCGGCGCGCGATAGAGTGGCAGGAGAAGCTCGCGGCGCTGTGGGAGGCGCGTTACAAAGAGAGCGAGAGCGACGACGACGGAACGCGCTTTGGATACGAGCTTTTGAATTTGGGCAAATTCCGGCTCGAACTTAAAGAAAATCCGGAAGCCCGGGCGTGCTGTAAAAAAGCGGCGGAAATTTTTGAAGATATCATGGGCAGGACAGACGCGCGCCATGTGAGGCGGCATTTGGCCTCCGTTTACGACGGGCTCGGGCGGATAGCGAATAACGAACATGACCCCGAAGAAGCGCGAAAACATTATGAGCATGCGTTGAATATAACAAAAGGGCTCGCGGAGGAGGAAAATTCACCGAAAATGCGACGCAGCCTTGCTGTCAGCTATGGTAGGCTGAGGGACACAGCCGCGTCGGCGGGGGAGTACGAAAAGGCGCGCGAATATGGGGAGGAGGCGCTCAAAACAGCCTCCGTGCTCGCGGAGGAGACAAAAACGCCGGAAGCGCGCCACTTTATGTCGAAAAACCGCGCTATGCTCGGCGACATATACAAGAGGATGGGGAGGCTCGTCGACGCGCGGGAATATTATGAGGAGGCGCTGAAAACAGACGAGGCGCTCGTGAAGAACGTCGGCTGGGCGGGAGCACGCCGCGATCTGTCCATAACATATTGCAGACTTGGCGAGATCTTCTATATTACCGGACAGCTCGCCGACGCGCGCGGATATTATGAGAAGGCGTTCGGGATAGCATTAGCGCTCGCGGAGGAGACAAAAATGCCCGAAGCGTGCCTCGAATTGTTTGACAGATGCATCATGCTCGGCAACATAAACAAAGAGGAAGGCAAGCTCTCGGCGGCGCTTGAGTATTACAAGAGGGCATGGGATACGGTCCCCTTGACATTGGATGGGGAGGAAAAGGAAAACTCGCGCCGTTGCTTTGCCGTGAGCTCCGAAAAGCTCGGCGATATAGCTTTTGCGGAGGGTAAGCTTTTAACGGCGGAGAGGTATTACAGACGGGCTTTATCCGCCTCGGACGATCGGGCGTATCGGGCGAAGATACTTTTCAAGCTCGGAGATGCGGCGCGTGACGCGGGGAGGCTCGCTGACGCGATGAGGTTTTATATGAGAGCGCATAAGACGTCCGCCATGTCGGCAGAAACGGAAGGGTCGGCATACGGCATTTATGAAAGGCTCGGCGACATTGCGCTTGCGGAGGGGGAGCTTTGCGGTGCGGAGAAATATTATTCTCGGGCGCTCGGCATTATATCCCCGCTTGCGGATGAGAAAAAAGATGCCGACGCCGAGGTCATGCAGGCAAAAATATTTGAAAAGCTTGGCGATATTTGCAGCTCGGAGAAAAAGGGCGGCGAGGCGCGCGGATATTATGAAAAGGCACTTGTGATAAGGGAGCAGCTTGCGGATATTACAGATGCGGTCAGGGCGCACCGCGAGCTCGCCATGAGCTGTGAAAAGCTCGGCGATATTTGCAGCTCGGAGCAAAAGACAGACGAGGCGCGCGGATATTACGAAAAGGCGCTCGGAATAAGGCGGAGGCTTGCAGGAAAGGCGGAAACTGTCGAGGCGCGGCTTGACCTTGCCCGTAGCTATGACACGTTCGGAGACATCTGCATGTCGGAGCAAAAGGCAGAGGAGGCGCGCGGGTATTACGAAAAAGCGCTCGTGATAAGGGAAAAGATCGCGAAATATGCGGAAACTGTCGAGGCGCGCCTTGGTCCCGCGCAGAGCTGCGAAAAGCTCGGCGATATTTGCAGTTCGGAGCAAAAGACAGAGAAGGCGCGCGGATATTATAAAAAGGCGCTTGCGATAAGGCTGAAGACAGCGGAAGAGACGAAGATGGCAGCCGTTTCCCGCGCCCTTGCCGCAAGCTATGAAAAGCTCGGCGCCCTTGCCGAAAAGGAACAGACGACAGACGACTTGCGCGGGTATTACGAAAAGGCGCTTGCTATAAGGAAAAATCTCGCTGAAAGGACTAAAACGGTAAGTGCGCGCCTTGATTTGGCTCGAAGCTATGAAAAACTCGGCGACAGAGATTTTGGAGAACACCTGTATGACGAGACGCTCGAATCGTATGAAGAGGCGCTGAAGCTAAGAACAGAGATTGAAAAGGAGCTGAACACCGCCGAGGCGCGCCGCGAGCTTGCCGCGATATATGACAGGCTCGGCGGTCTATTCGCGAAGCTGGGACCGCTCGAAACGGTGCGGGACTATTTTAGAAAGTCGCTGGAGATAAAGGAAAAGATCGAGGAAGAGACAAAGACAAAGGCGGCGCGGCTCGACCTTTTGAGAGGCTGCATCAGACTCGGTGACATAGCGTTTGGAGATCTTTTTATAGACGAGGCGCACGAATATTATGAGAGGGCTCATGATATAGCCTTAAAGCTCTCGGTGGAGGATCGGGACCGCGATGTTATGGACGTTCTGTCAGAAAGCCTTTACAAACTCAGCGAAATTGCAAGGGTCCGGGGCAGGAAAGACGACAGGCGCGGATATCTTAAAAAGTCGTATGAGATAATGGTATCTCTTATCGGCGAGGCAAAAACGCTCAAAGAACGCTCTATGCTGGCAGCCGGCTATAATACGCTCGGCGACATTGCCAAAGAGGAAGCACGGCTCGACGACGCGAGAAATTATTACGAGAGGCTGCTCAAGCTGAGGGAGGAAATCGAAAAGGAGACGCACAGACCGAAGGCGCGCAGGGATTTGTTTTTATGTTACGGGAACCTCGGGGAGGTTGCCGTAAGACAGGGGCGCATATACGCGGCGCGCGGATATTTCGAGCAGGCGCTCAGGGGAGCCATTGCGCTCGCGGAGGAGACAAAAGATCCGGGAGTGAACTGCGATGTGGTCAAATACTACAGCGAACTCGGCGACATTTTAAATAAAGACGACCGCCGTGACGAGGCGCGCATATTCTTTGAAAAGGCTCTCAAGATCGGAAGACGGCTCGAGGATGCAAAAAAGGCGTGGGTCCGCCCGTATATTTTGATCAGCTGCGACCGTCTCGGAACCATGGCAAAAAAAGAGGGGCGGACTGACGATGCGCGCAAATATTACGAGGAGGCCCTGGATCTCGCCTCTGCCGCAGCGGAAGAGGAGAGAACAGAACAAAGCTATCACGATGTAGCCGTCGCGCATTACAGACTGGGCTTACTCGAGTATCCTGCGATCGACAGGGAGCATATTCTCGCGGCACGGGAGATATGCGAATCGCTTGCGACCTCTTATCCCGACAACAGCGAGTATAGAGAGATGCTCGACATATGCCGCAAGCTGCTCGAACGGTGAAAAAGAAAAAACATAAATACCGCGGATTATCCTCATGGAGAAGAACCGCAAGGTCTTTCGGCGTTGCGGTCCCTTGACAGCCCTTTATGCCGCGAAGTATAATAAAGCAGGACATATATGTTCCGCGGCGGAATGGAGAATGAGATGGCAGATATCAAAAACAGTGCGCTGCTCGAAAAAATTTTAGAGTATGCAAAGAGGTTGGGAACGGGCGGGGATGACGCCGATTTACCTGTGACGGGCATGACGGCGGAACGTTATATCGTCGCCGTTATCGACACCGTGACGGGCGAGGCGGGGATAAGGTCTGCCGTCCGCGAGAAAAAAGCGCTTTCGGACATTCTTTCCGCTCACTATGTTTTTTCGGCCCCCGATTTCAAAAACGTCAGGGCGTATATGGCAAAATGCATCGACGAGAACGGGAAGCGGAACGACGCTTTTGCCGACGGTATATATATGCAGAGGCGCGTTTACAAGGCAAGTGAGGCGGCAAAGGAGAGGGGAGCCGACTGCCTTACCGCAGATGAGCTTTTATCGTGCATATTGAACGACCCGAACGAATATATAAAGGCTTTCGCCGAGAAGGAGGCGGAAGAGGAAGAAAAAAAGATCGGCGAGGTAATAGACGGAACGGAGTCGCTGCTGGAAAGCATCGGGGAACAGCTCGATAAAATATTGGAGGACAGCCCGTCGGAGTTCGGAGACCATGACGACGCTGACGATGCCGATGACGCTGATGGCGAAAGCGCGGATGCGGACGAGACCGGGCATGCCGCGCATCAAAGCAGCGCCGAAAAAAAGGACGCGGTCGCAAAGCTGACGGGAAGTGTCAAAAGCATATACGACAGGCTTTCGGGTGAGATATACGGGCAGGACAACGCGATAAGAGTGTTTACGACCGGATATTTTCAGTCCGAGCTTTTGGCAATGACGGATAAAAACAGAAAGCGCCCGCGCGCCACGTTCCTCTTTGCGGGACCTCCCGGCGTCGGAAAAACATTTTTGGCAGAAAAAGCGGCGGAAGCTTTAGAGCGCCCGTTTATGCGCTTTGATATGAGCGAATATTCGTACAGGGAGTCCAATATCGAATTCGCCGGCTCTGACAACGTATACAGAAACAGCAAGGAGGGAAATGTCACCTCTTTTGTCAACAGAAATCCCGACTGCGTGATTCTTTTCGACGAGATCGAAAAGGCGCACATCAATGTCATCCATCTGTTTCTGCAGATACTCGACGCCGGCAGACTGCGCGATAATTTTACGGATGAAGAGGTGTCTTTTACGGACACGATCCTCATTTTTACGACGAACGTGGGCAAACAGCTTTACGAAGACACCGACGTGACGGATTTCTCGGGTGTTACGAGAAAGGTCATATTGAAGGCGCTGCAAAACGACGTCGATCCGAAGAGCGGCATCGCTTATTTCCCCGCCGCGATCTGCTCCCGCTTTGCGTCCGGCAATGTCGTCATGTTCAATCACATCACGGCTCACAGCCTTTGTGAGATCGCGAAGCGCGAGGTTTTGAGACACGCGTCCGATTTAGAGAGGGAGATAGGGATAAGCGTCGAGGTCGATGAGGGTGTTTATCCGGCGCTTTTGTTTGCCGAGGGCGGCGCTGCCGACGCGAGGACGGTGAGGAGCAGGGCGGAAGCGTTTTTCAACGACGAGCTGTTTGAGCTTTTCAGGCTGCTCGATTCCGAAAAAGTCGAAACAGGCATACAAGATCTCGAAAAAATCAGGATATCACTTGAGCTTCCGACCGAAAACAAGGAGCTTTGCGAGCTTTTCGAAAACGAAGAGACGTATGAAGTTCTCGTGACCTCATCCGAACAGGTCTATGACATGTGCGTAAGAAACGCGCCGTCGGCACGCTTTGTTTACGCGAAAGATATAAACGCCGCAAAAAATGCGCTGCGCGACCGCGACCCGGGCTTCGTCCTGCTCGATCCTTCATATGGGATAAGCGGAGAGATCCGGTACCTGAACATTGAAGATACAGAGTCCGAAGCGAGGAAGCTTTTCCGGTATGTAAGGGAGGTGCGTCCCGATATGCCGATCTGCCTTTTGCAGACGCCGGAGTTCGAGCTCGGCGCGGAGGCGAGGCTCTCATACATACGTCAGGGGGTAATGGGAGTTATCACGCTCACGGACGGCGGTGACGGCTTTGCGGACGAGATAAGAACGGTAAACGAAAAGCTCCATCAGCAAAAGAGCATGGAGGCGCTTGCGAAAGCGAACAAGCTCGTTACGTTTGAGACCGCGCAGGCGGTGACGGACGGCGGCAAAACGGCGGAAATAAAGCTGTTCGACTTCGAAATGACGGTCGCCGTCGACGCGGAGGATTCAAAAAACATTCTCAGCGTCGTTTCAAAACCCAACGTGCGATTTGACGATGTTATCGGCGCCGAGGACGCGAAAAGGGAGCTGAAGTATTTCGTCGAGTATCTGAAAAATCCCAAAAAATATATGGGCACGGGCGTCAGCGCGCCGAAGGGAGTTCTTTTGTACGGTCCTCCCGGCACCGGAAAAACGATGCTTGCCAAAGCAATGGCGAGCGAGTCGGGCATGACGTTCATAACAGCCGAGGGAAATCAGTTTTTGAAAAAGTACGTCGGAGAGGGACCCGACAAAGTGCATGAGCTGTTCCGCACCGCCCGCAAGTACGCGCCATCCGTTCTGTTCGTGGATGAGATAGACGCAATAGCAAAGGAAAGGCGCGGCGGGGACAATTCCGACGGCGCCGAGGCGACGCTCACCGCGTTTCTGACCGAGATGGACGGTTTCAGAAAAGATGCGGCAAAGCCTGTCTTCGTGCTTGCGGCTACAAATTTCGACGTTGAGCCGGGCGGGAAAAAGAGCCTTGACCAGGCATTTTTGCGCCGCTTTGACAGGAGGGTCTATATCGACCTTCCCACCCGCGGCGAGCGCATCAGATATATTCGCATGAAGCTCTCGGAAAAGCCGGCATTTGAAGTATCGGAGGATAAGATCAGAAATATCGCCGTCAGGTCGACGGGAATGAGTCTTGCCGAGCTTGAATCCGTGCTGGAGCTTGCATTGCGCGCCGCTATAAGGGACGGCAGCTTCAAGGTCACCGACGCGATATTCGATGAGGCGTTCGAGACCTTCAACGGAGGTGAGACAAAAAAATGGGATCCCTCTCAGCTTGAGCGCGTTGCAAGGCATGAGGCGGGGCACGCGTTCATATGCTGGCAGAGCGGAGAGGTGCCCTCGTACATAACGGTAGTCGCAAGAGGCAGTCACGGCGGTTATATGCAGCACGGCGACGGCGAGGACAAGAACATATATACGAAGGACGAGCTGCTCTCAAGCATAAGAACGGCGCTCGGGGGGCGCGCCGCCGAGATAGTATATTACGGGGAGCGGGACGGGATATCGACCGGCGCGAGCGGAGATCTTGCCGCGGCGACACAAACTGCGCGGCAGATCATATGCACATACGGAATGGACGAGGATTTCGGTCTTGCCGTGATAGACGGGCAGGCGGCAAGGACGGGCGAGCTCTCGTCAAAGGTCTGCGACGGCGTAAACGCGATACTTTCCGAAGAAATGAAAAATGCTGTCAGGCTCATAGAGGAGAACAGACCGGCTGTAGATGCTTTGGTCGAAAGACTGCTGGCGGAAAACCATCTGTCGGCAGAGGCCGTCAAAGAGATCTTTCAGAACAGCGTAAGTTGAAAAAATCGTAGAAAAGCTGCGGACGCCGCATTCGGCGTCATAAGATCAGGAGATGAAAACAATGGGTGAAGAGATAAAATATGCATATATAATTTTTGGGGCAGTGTCGCTTGCGGTCCTTGTTCTTACGATAGTTTTGAAGTTTTTCGACTTCGGGACAGTAAAACGGAACAAACGGCTGGTATCAATGCTGGGAGTCGGCATTTCGACGTTTTTAATTTTTATCCCGATATATTACGCGCAATACAGCGCCGGCGGTTTTGGCATATTTTCGAACGCATGTCTCATAATTATAAATGCGCTGCACAACACGTTCCGCGTATTTGTCCTCGACGGGGAATTTGACATCGTAATAAGCTCCGTAAGCGAGCTTGGGAGGCCGCTTGGCGCCTGCTTTTCTGTGCTCGCGGGGGTTTTGTATGTTACGGCTCCGATACTGACATTCAAAAACATCATCATGCTTTTCGGAAATTTCCGGAATAAGTTTTGGTTCCGCTTTCACGACGGGCGCCCGTTCTATATTTTTTCCGAGCTTAACGAAAAGTCAATAACTCTTGCCGAGAGTATTTTCAAAGATGAAAGCATCAAAAGACCGGTCATAGTTTTTTCCGACGTTTTCGAGCGGGACGAGGAAGGCGACTACGAGATAATCCTGCGGGCAAAGGATATAAAAGCGATACTTTTGAAAGAAGATATAACGAGGCTTGATGTGAAGCGCAAGTCGGGAAGAGCGGAGTTCTTTCTGATCGGAGAAAACGAATCCGAAAATGTGGAACAGGCTATAAGGCTGACGCAGGAATACAAGAACGAATGCAAAAAAAGACCGATATCGATCTTCCTCTACTCAGACAAGCCGAGCGCGGGATACATCATGGACTCCATTGACAAGGGAGAATATACTCTCGACAAAGCGCTGACCGAGAGCATAAGAGACGACCCCGAGGCATTTTTGGAGAATACGTCATACAGAGGCAATGAAGAAAAGGCGGACGGTCCGGTGTTCCGTGTCCGACGGCTCGACAGCGTCGAGATGCTTGTGCGGCGGGTGCTCACGAGGAAAGAGGTGGTCGACGCAGTTTTCAAGGACAACGACGCAAAGACGGTTTCCGTCACCATTCTCGGGATGGGAAGCTGCGGGAAGGAGTTTTTGAAGCAGGCGCTCTCTTTGTTTCAGGTCTTCGGATACAGGCTCGAGGTCAATGTCATCGATGCTTCGTCGGCGGGAGGCGGCAATAGTGAAAATATAATAAAAGCGCTTGGTCACGAATGGCCGGAGATCATAACGGACCCGGGCAAAAAGTCGTTTGTCAGGAACGAGATGGGAGATGCAAATTACGATATCAGATTTTTTGACGGCGTGGACTGCTTCTCGACAGATTTTGACAGATTGTTTGAGCCGGAGAGCCCTGACAGGGACAGATTGAAGCGCACGCAGTTGGCGATAGTTTCTCTCGGAGATGACGATAAAAATATAGACGCTGCCGTCATGCTGAGGTCCGTGTTTGACAGAGTAAACGTGAACGAAATAACCGACGAGGGTTCATGCCGGTCTGCGCGCCCGCTCATATATTCCGTCGTTTACGACGATAAAAAGGCCGCAAATCTCAGCTGCAAGGAAAACGGCGGCGGGATAGTGAATTATCGCGGCGACTCCGTTCAGGTAGAATTCATCGGGAACCTCGGCGACCAATATTCCTATGACAGGATCAAGGAAGAAAAAGATATAGAATACAGCGCCATTCGGTATCACATCGATTGGCTGAGACGGGACGGAGCAAAAAACAAAGACGACAAAGCCGCGCTGGCAGACGCTATTATTGAAAAGGCAGACACTTATTCGAATTACGAATATTACAGAAAATCGTCTGTTGCGCGCGCGGTGCATGAGAAATTTTTGGCGGACGCAAGAAAGTACATTAAAATAAACAGTCTCGACGAGCGTCCGCGTCATCCTTCAAACTGCCTCTGCGAACACTGTGCCGAGGCATCTGTAACAGAGCACATGAGATGGAACGTATATATGAGGACACAGGGGTACAGATATTCGCCGAAGCGAAATGACAGGGCAAAGCTCCATAACGACCTGATATCGTGGCATGACCTGCCGGAGCTTGAGAAGTACAAGGACAAGGAACCCGCGTACAGAGCGTGATATTTTAAATTAACGTGATATTTTAAATTAAAAAAAAGAAACGAGATGATGTTATTATGAGAAAATATGACCCGAAACCGCTTGATACAAAAGAAATATCTCTTCCGGACGACCTTTTTGAACTGACAGAGAAAATGGCGGAAAACGTCCACGACATTTGGGCTGCGGGAAGGATATCGGAGGGGTGGACATACGGCGACGAGCGCGATGACAAACTGAAAAAGACGCCGTGTCTCGTACCTTATTCCGATCTGCCCGAATCGGAAAAGGAATATGACCGCCGCACGGCAATAAATACCCTTAAGCTTCTGCTCGCGCTCGGATATAAAATAGAAAAGGCAAAAGAAGAATAGGTCCGCCGAAAAAAATGCCCCGGAAAATATTTCCGAGGCATTTTTTATGCGGCGCACACGGCGATTGGGCTAATCCTTTTTCAGATACAGATCGGGCAGCAGGATCGTCGTTTCATCATCGTCGTCCTGCCCTTTCCACAAAACGGAGTATCGCACCTCCGCGCGGTAAGGCTTATAGCCGGCTGAGTTCAGCTCTTCGAGCGTATTCTTGAAGCTTTTCGAAAACTTCACGACGCGAATGTCTCTCCCGCCGATGCATGCCGTGAGAAACGGGTCTTCGATCTTCAGCTTGTCGCCCGAGCGGAGCCGCCTGACAAAACCGCTCTTGTACTTGAAAAAACTGAGAAATACGTCCCTGTGTGAGAGCCTTATCACGATCTCGTTGTCTTCGGGATAGACGGTCTCGTCGTCAATAAATTCGGCTCCGGGAGAGGTGATTTGCGAGAACAGGTCTCCCCTGCAATGAATATACAGCTCGGAGGCGGCGCGGGTCATGCCCACATAAAGCCGCCTTTTCTCCTCCTCTGTCAAGGCTGCAACAGTCAAGTTGTCGAGCAGCATATAGACCGCGTCAAATTCGCGCCCCTTAGATTTGTGTATCGTCGACACATAGATCTGCGCGGTTTCATCGCAGAAATCCTCACAGCGAGACTCCTCGATGAATTCGACAAGGTCGGAGCGGTATTTTTTCGGATAGACGGCGTCGAAATCGCGAAGAAGGTTGCGAAGTATCTCCGAGGACGCGCTGCCGGAATATTTTTTCAGCACGCGCTTTTTCACGCGCTGCCAAATTTCACTTGATATCTCGTTATCCTTCGCCTCTCCCAGCTCTCTGTCCGTTTCCCTGATAAGATATCTTACCTCTGCGAGGTTATAGAGCCTAACGTCGTCGTTGTACCTGTCAGCAGACTGTATGAGCTTTGCGCGGAGCCCGCGTTTTTGAAGCGAGCGGAATACGCCGAGCGCCTCTTCGTTAGTGCTCGTGAGAACGCAGGCTTTGCATCCGACATATGTCTTTGAAACGTGGTCAGCGACGGCTTCCCTCAGATCTCCTTCGCCGTGACGTATGATAATTACCGTCCCCGGTCTTTTGTCGACGACCTCGAGCGGTTCCGACTTCATCCTGTCTTTAATGGAGCGTGCGAAAGCGTTTGCAAACGCGACGATATTTGCACGGCTTCTGAAATTTTCCGTCATCTCATACTTTTTCGCGCCGTATTCGTCGCAAAGAGCGCGAAGGTACTTTGAATCCGAGCCGCGGAAGTCATATATATTCTGATCGTCGTCGCCGACAGCGATGACGCGCATATCGCTGTTGCGGAGCATCAGGGCGCGTATCAGCTCAAATTCATCCTCGTCCATGTCCTGCGCCTCGTCAATGACAAGGACCTGCTTTGTGATCCTGCTCTCCTCAACGTCCCCGTTCGCTATCATCTGCGCCGCGCTGTGCACGACCGTTTCCGATTCTTCGATATTTCCTATCTTCCCGAGCAGGTCGAAGCTGTAGGAATGAAACGTCTTTATTTCAACAAAATTTGCGTAGCCGCCGATGAGGTCGGAAAGACGTTTCTTGAATTCCGTCGCCGCGGCGCGGGAAAAGGTGAGCATCAGGAGCTGCGACGGCTTTACGTCTTCGAGCAGCAAGAGCGAGGCGAGTTTGTGAACGAGCACGCGCGTCTTTCCGCTTCCGGGACCTGCCGCGACGACGATATATTTAGATGACGCGTCGTTTATTATCTCCGACTGCTTTTCTGAAAGTCCGCCGCATATTTTTTCATACTTTTCGGGAGTTATGGTACGACCTATTTCTTTCGCGCGTTCTCCCTTGAAATATTTTGATATGAAGCGGTTGAAATCCATGCCGAAATAATCGCGGACGAATCCGGCGCCCGCTTTGCGGTCGCGGAGCATTATCTTCGCGTATTCGCCGACGATATGTATCTGCCTGATCTTTTGTTTATAGAATTTATCGAGCCTGCTGTAATCCTCGTCCCGGTACTGCCTTCTGCCGCCGGACACGAGGCGGTGTATTTCCATGCTGTTGTAAAATACGAGGAAGCCGCCGTCAAGCCTCATTGCCCCGATCTTCGAAAGATACAAAAGCGCGTCCTCGACGTCGCTCTGCGTGGCGGGCGCCTGATCCGGTATGGTCATTCTCGGCACGGACATGTACGAATTATACATTTCGACAAGCGAAAAGACGACGGGTACGGCGCCGCTGTCCGACGGCTTGGCGTCGTCCTCGGAGGCCTTTGCATAAAGCTCGTCAAGAATGTGCCGGCATATGTCGATCCGGCGCTGAGATCTGTTCTCCGCCTGCCGAAGGTCAAACTCGGGGCTCGCTTTAAGCGAGGAAATATCCTCGTCGCTCTCGTCTTTGCGGATATATTTCTTTATCGTCAGAAAATACAGTATCGTCCTGATATCCTTGACGGAAGAATTGCCGATGCCAGCTGAAAGCGCCGCATCGTTTAGCTCTTTAAGGCAGTTGAGACGCATAGAGATCTCACCTTCACCGAGCTTTGACAAAATAAATTTTTCAAGCTCCGCGAATCTGTCAAGTATACGGGCGGATCTGTTCGGCGAATCCGAGCTCATTATGTACGCGGACATGTCCTTTGTGTCGGCGAGCAGTCCTTCCTGGCGCATCAGGTTTATGATTTCGACGACCTCTTTGGTTTCAAGCTGCAGCGTGTCGGCGAGGTAGTCAACCCTCGATTCCGCATCGTCGCCGCCGTCTTCAGCGTAAATGCTTCTTTTTGACAATAGAGACCCGATAATTTTTTTTGCGGACTCCCGCTTTTTTTCGCCGAACAATGGCGAGGCATCAATGCGGGCGCTCGCTTCGGTCATATTATTTACAAGTATGCTCGAGGCATATACATGCGGGACATTGTGACCGCGCTTTATATATCCCGCGTCTTCAAGCGCCGCGATCGCCGTCGTGATTTGTGTTTCGATATCGTTTGAAGTGTCGTCGAGACCTGCTTTCCGCGCGATCTCGAGCGCCGAGCAGCATACGGAGGCGTGGCCCTTCGTCATATCCTTTATTGCACCCCATACATGCCTGATATCGCTTTTGCCGAGCTTTGTCTTGTTCAGAAGGGCAAAATGGTCGTCGAGGTCGTTCTCATCGAAGAGGATGCAGCATTCAGCGTCGATGGAGCTGTTCCGACCGGCACGTCCTGCCTCCTGTATATAGTTTTCGATGGAGTCTGATATATCGTAGTGAACGACGAGACCGACATCATTTTTGTCTACGCCCATGCCGAACGCGGATGTGGCGACAATGACGTCGACATCGCCGCGAATAAAGGCATCCTGATTTGCGATCTTTTCGTCCTTGTCCATTTTGCCGTTAAAGTACGTTGCGGGGATTCCGTCGCCCGTAAGTCTTTCGGCTATTTCCTTTGTCCGCTTTGTCCTTGAAACAAACACTATTGCGGGACAGTTTTTCCGCTTTAATAGCTCTAAGAGCGCGTGATATTTGCCATCTTTGCCTTTCTCATTCTCATCCTCACGGGTGAGGTCGAGAACGGAATAATGAAGATTTTTTCTTTCGGACAAGGTCGTAAATTTTTCAAGATCGAGGTCGATCTTGTCCTTGAAATATTTGCTGATATCGTCTATGACATTCTGCTTTGCCGTCGCCGTGAAGCATGAAACGGGAATTGTGCCGCCCTTCGCTTTCTTCAGTTCCGGAAGCCGTCGGATAAAATCGCCGATATAGAGATAATCTACTCTGAAATCATGTCCCCATGCGGAGAAGCAGTGCGCCTCGTCTATTACGAACCGCGCGATATCGCGCGATATGAGCAGGCGTTCGATCCTGGGTGAACGGAGCTGCTCGGGAGAAATATACAAAAGCGCTGCCGTGCCGTTTGAAACGCGCTCGTATGCGTCCGCCCGTTCAACGGGGCTGAGAAGTCCGTTTATCGTCACGGCCTCCGTGATGCCGTACTCGTTTGCCAAATTGTCGACCTGATCCTTCATCAGGGACTGCAGAGGCGAAATTACGACAGTCAGTCCCCGCGTGGCCCGCCAAGCCATCAGCGCGGGAAGCTGGAACGCTATCGATTTGCCGCCGGCAGTGGGAAATACCGCTAGCAGGGATTTGCCGCCGACAGCGGCGCGGACGGCGTCCTCCTGCAAAGGCTTGCCGTCATAGCTGCGAAAGGAGGGCTTCCCGAAAATTTCCTTCAGCTTACGGTTTATATCGAACATGTTGCGGCAGTAGCCGCAGCCGTCTTTGCAGGGCGTGCCGCGGAGACGACGGATAACATTTTCCGTTTGCGGGATCTTGTGAGGCAGGTACAGCGGGACCGCGGAGCAAAAGGCGTCCGTTCCTATCATTGCAAGCGCATACGCAAGTTCTACAGGGCTTTCTTCAACGAGCGCCGCGATGTCGGCGTTTGAGCATATCCTTCCGTCAAACGCGGTCTTTATATAGTCCACAAGATCTGACACAGCGCAGGGCTTTATGCCGGCATATTCAAAGAAGCCTTTGTATCCGTCCCTGTCATAAAGCAGACGGCAGTAGATCTCCTTTACCTTCTGCGGAAGCGCCGTTATGGCGTCCAGCTCCTTGAGGAAGAGCTTTCTCGCATTCTCGCTGTCGCTCAAGGGATTGTTCGGCTCGTCGGGCGTTTTCTTTTCGTCCTTTATAAGATTGTGACGGCGCTTTTCGGGAAACAGCAGGGCGGAAAGATAAAGCGTATCGATAGGCGTGGCGTCGATATGCTTTTTTATGTATTTTAGGTCAAAGTCGACGATGTTGTGACCGCATATGAATTCTGCGTCGGAAATAAAGTCAAAAAAATCCCGCAGCGAGTTGGAATGAAACGTTGCCCCATCATACCGCACAGCGCCGATATCGTGTATTCTCTCGTCCTTGACGCCGACCTCCGTGTCAAAAAATACGATTTTTGCGGTATTAGATATATTTTCCTTTTTCATGAAAACTCCGACTGACACATTTTCTCTATGATAAAAACATTATATTACCGGCAAATTTTGCTGTCAAGGTCTGTTAAAAAATCATCCTCTCCCACACCGACCGAAAAATCAGCTTTGGAGCCCGTGGGTTGAAATGACAACGCACTTCGCCATGCAAAGCTCACCGTTGAAGTCGACCCCCCGCGGGGCTCGGGCGATACACACAAATGTAAGGCAAAAGCTGCCTCGGGATCGCTTCCGGGGCAGCTTTTCGAGCCGTTTCAGTACATTGACCGATTCATTTCCGTTTCTATCTCTATCAGGCGGTTGTATTTCGCCGTTCGCTCGGCGCGGCACGGCGCGCCCGTCTTGATGAACTCGGCGCGGACGCCGACGGCGAGGTCGGCGATAAAGCCGTCCTCCGTCTCGCCCGAGCGGTGCGAGACTATGATGCGGTATCCCGCGCCGCGCGCGGACGATATCGCTTCGAGTGTTTCGGTGACGGTCCCCGCCTGATTCGGCTTTATGAGCACCGCGTTCGCGCGTCCGGTTTTGATGCCTTCCTCGATTCTGCCGCGGTTCGTGACAAAGAGATCATCGCCGACGAGCATCAGCTCGCCGCCGAGCGCCTCCGTCATCGCGCTCCAGCCGTCGCCGTCGTCCTCGCCGAGACCGTCCTCTATCGAGAAAAGCGGATATTTCCGGCGCAGTCCGCGGTACCAAAGGATGAGCTCCTCCGCCGTCATGACGCCGCCGCGCTTCGGCATGCGGTAGACGCCGCGCTCCTCGCCCGCCCATTCGCTCGCGGCGACGTCGAGTGCGAGCATGATATTGCCGCCGTGACCGGCTCTTTCCGCCGCCTCGAGGATGAGGCGCAGCGCCTCCTCGTCCTCATCGAGCGACGGCGCAAATCCGCCCTCGTCGCCGACGCCTGTCGAAAGCGCTCGCTCGCTGAGGATCGCGCCGAGCGCACGGTAGACCTCGGCGCCCGTCCTTACGGCCTCCGCCGCGCCGTCGGCGCCCACGGGGACGAGCATGAATTCCTGTATATCGACGTTGTTTTTCGCGTGCGCGCCGCCGTTTAAAATATTCATCATCGGACACGGCATCCGCACGCCCGACGAGGCTACGCCGCCGATATAGGCATAGAGCGGCATCCCGTAAAAATCGGCGCAGGCGCGCAGATATGCAATTGAAACTGGCAGGATCGCGTTTGCGCCGAGCCTTTCTTTTGAAGCGGTGCCGTCGAGCTCGCAGAGCAGCGCGTCTATTGCGCGCTGACCGCGCCTTTCGGTGCCGCGCAGCGCGTCCGAAATGACGGTATTCACTGCGCTGACGGCGTCTCTGACGCCGCGCCCGAAATAGCGGTCCTTGTCGCCGTCCCGCCTTTCGTGAGCCTCATATTTTCCCGTTGACGCGCCGGAGGGCGCGTCTCCCGTTCCGCGCGAGCCGTCGGTGAGCGTGACGGCGGCGCGGACCGTCGGCGTCCCGCGGGAGTCTATTATCTCCGTTGCCGCGACGGAGTCAATTTTCGGAAGTGTGTGCCTTATTTCCATTTCTCTTTGTCCTCGTCTTTCCCTTTTTGATATTTTCCGCCCGCGCCCCGCAGGTTATTCACACCGGCGGGGCTTTTTTGTGTCGGACGCGCGGGATACAGCATAGAATGGAAACAAAACACTGTAAAAAAGGAGTTTAAGGAATGCGTATCTATACGGTCGCCGAGGGCGACAGCGTATATTCGATAGCGAAGGAGTTCGGAACGTCGCCGGCGCTCATAATAAGCGACAACGACCTCTCGGAGCCGACAAAGCTCTCCGTCGGGCAGACGCTTCTGATAAGGCAGCCGACAACGACGTACACGGTCGTCTCGGGGGACACGCTCTCGGGGATAGCGGCGCGCTTCGGCACGACGACGGGAGAGCTTTGGAGAAAGAACCCGACGCTTTCGGGGCGGGAGGAGATATTCCCCGGAGAGGTGCTAGTTATCGAAGAGGAGGAAGACGGCGGAGGCGAGCTCATAACGGGGGCATATGTTTACCCGTTCGTCGACGAGACGGTACTGAGGAAAACGCTGCCGTATCTTTCGTACATAACGGTCTTCACATACGGCATCAGGAACGACGGGAGCCTCATCCCGCCCGGCGACGCGAGGGGCGAGGCGCGCGTCGTAAAGCTCGCACGCGATTACGGGACGCGTCCGCTTCTGATGCTGTCTACGCTGACGGAGGACGGCACGTTCTCAAATGAGCTCGCGGACTATATTTTCGACACTCCCGAGGTGAGGGAGATGATAATAAAAAACGTCGCCGACGCCGTCGTTTCCGGCGGATACTCGGGCGTCGACATCGATTTTGAATATCTCGGAGGGGACAACGCGGAGGCGTACGCGCAGTTCGTCCGCGACGTGAAAGCGGAGCTTGCCTCCCGCGGCGACTACGTCGTGTGGGTCGCGCTTGCGCCGAAGAAGTCGGCGGATCAGCCGGGACTGCTCTACGCGGGTCACGATTACGGCGCGCTCGCGGACGCCGCCGACCGCGTGCTCCTTATGACGTACGAGTGGGGATATGCGTTCGGTCCGCCTCAGGCGGTGTCTCCGCTCTCCGAGGTGCGCGCCGTCGTCGATTATGCCAAAACAGAAGCGCCGCCCTCAAAGATCCTGCTCGGCGTTCCGAACTACGGTTACGACTGGCAGCTGCCGTATGTCCGCGGCAAAAGCGAGGCGGAGCCGCTGTCGCTTGCGGCGGCGGCAAGGCGCGCTTATGAAAGGCGGGCGCGCATCATGTTCGACGAGGCGGCGGGCTCGCCGTATTACAGCTATTATCTCGACGGGAAGGAGCACATCGTCTGGTTCGAGGACGCGAAGAGCATCGAGGAAAAGGCCGACCTCATAGAGGATGAGGAGCTTTCGGGCACTGGCATCTGGAACGCGATGAAGTTTTTCACACCCCTTTGGCTCATTCTTGACGGAAAATTCGACATAATCAAATATTGAAAAAACCCGCCCGGGGCACGCCCCGGGCGGGATATCATTTTGTCACCAGCTTCGCTCGTAAATATCGAAGCGGATCGAGCCGTCCTTGACGTCTCCGTCCTTCGGAACGGCGAGATAGAATTCCTCGACAACGCTCATGTCCGTAAGCTCATTGTTAAACACCATCGTGCGGACGTAGTAGTAGGTGAAGCTGCCGTCGTCGCCGAGAGGCGTCTCTATAATGTGCGTGAACCCGGGTCGCTTTACCGCGCTGTTGATGTTTACGGAAGTCGTGCTTTTGCCCTCGAGATCGAAGAAGCATATCTTTCCCGAGGTCTTCTTGTCCCCCGAGACTAGGGGACCCGCGGCGCCGCCGTTAAAGAACGTCATCCACAAAAACGCGTCGTCGTTCCCGACGGAGAGCGCGTCCGTGACAGTCTCCGTCTGCCCGCTCGCAAACGAATATTTCAAAAGTCCCGCGCGTGACGCCCATGTGCCGTCGTCGCACCTGTACTCGGTAAGGTTCTGAAAATAGACTCCGTCGCCGCGGACGGGATATATCCCGTGCGTTTCGGGACTTTTGCCGAACGTGTCCGACGATTCCGCAAAGAGCAGGCGGGCACGCCGTGTCTCTGCGCTCCACACATACATAATGGAGTATTCTTCGCCCCATTCGCCTGCGTCAAGGTCCTTGCCGTTCGAGCCCTGGAGCAGTATGTAAAGCTCGTTCCCCATCGGCCTGACGATCAGCCCGTAGAAGGATTCCCATCCGGGGGCCAGGCTCATCACGGTATACGGCTCGCCGCCGTCGAGAGGGTACGCGGTTATGACGCCTGTCGTGACGTCGACATATTTGCCGTCTATTTTTTTGTGTACCTCCTTCATTCCGGAGGCGTATGCCACTCCCCTGTGGATGAAGAGACCGTTTATCGCCGCGCCGTCGAAAACGGACTCAGAGCTCTCGGCGACCGTCTCCCGCGCCGCGCCGTCGAGCGACTCGCGGACGAGCTTCAGCGTCCTGCCCTGCTGTATCCATAAAAGCGCCCCGTCATATATGCGGAAGGAAAAGACGCTCTCGCCTTTTCCGCATATGTAAGCGCCGCAGCTCTCGTCCTCGTGCGTGCATCCGGGAACGGAGCAGAGCGGGGACACCTCTTTCGTCTTTTTGTCCGCACGGTAAAGGCGCACCGCCTTGTCAGTGTGTCCCCTTTCGCAAAGGTAGATGAAATTGTCGTCCGCCGCGATGTTGTGGGCGAGGTCGGAGACGTCGAACGCGGGGTCAAGGTCAAAGCCGGGGAGGTATTCGTCCGTCGCGAAGGAAGCGTCCGCAAGGTAGCTGCCCTCGGGATATTCTGTAAACGAGGACAAAAGCTCCTTCGCGGCAGCCTCTATATCGTAAACCTCCGCAGTCCCCGGCTGCAGCGCTTCCGGCGGGACGGCGGACGTGCCGTCGGATCCTCCCGTTTCGTCAGCGCCCGACTTCGGACCGCATGATGCGAGCGCAAGCGCAAGGGCAAACGCAATATATGATATGAATATATGTTTTTTCATTGCTGCCTCCCAATGTTATTTTATTTTGATCCGCCGTCCGCCGCATCGTCAACGGCGGCTGTTTTGTCGAGAATGCCGGGGGTCTGATTGAATGACGCCTCGGGGAAATAATAGACGGGCACGTCAAAGAGACCTCTGTATACAAGGTGGTCGTTGAACTCGGCGAGCAGCGAGCAGGACGGCTCGGCGGACGTTCCGTTTGACGCCTCAAACAGTCCGCCGCCGACGGGAAGCACGGCGCCGTTCTGCGTGAACGCGAGGAACGCGTCCTCGACCCGCGACATTCCCGGGAGCGCAGGCGCGCCGTCCGTGTTCGACACAAGCATTGCGGAATAGCCGCGCCGTTCCGTCAGCCCGTGAGGCGTATGTACTGCGACATCGTCAACCGTCATGCCGTCGAATGCGACGCCGTCAAAACGCTCCCCGATTTTGGCAAATTCGGCACTGAAGACCTCGGGCTCGGGCAGACCGCGGTCCGCGGTAAAGAGGGACGGCAGGCGCTCCTCTGCGACGAAAAAGCTGCTCTCGTTCGACAGCGTGTCATAAACGAAGTGGTCGTTCAGCTCCGCCCTTACGGATGCCTTGTCCGGCTCGGTGCCCGCGGTGCGGACAAGCGTTCCGCCCGAAAGCGAGAACATGACCTCAGCGCCGCCGCCCGAGACGGAGGCAAAGCAGCCCGCCTCCGTTCTGGCGACGTTTTCAAAGTTGTCAGTGCCTTCTTTGACGTAGACACTCCCGATGCTAAGAGAAGATGAGGCGGCGCCGGCTTTGACGGACGCCTCCGTATCTGCAAGGAAAGAATCGACCTGCACCCCCGAGACGAGCTCGTAAGATTCAAAACGCTCCTGACTGTTCACCGTTTTTGCCGACACGGGCACCGCCGCGGCGGAGGCTGCCAGCAGCACGGAGAGGAAGCGCGCGAAAAATGACGCTTTTTTCATGGTTTATCTCCAAAAATTTTTCCGAAAAGCGGCGGGAGAAAAAAGCTCCTGCCGCTTTTAACAGATTTGTTATTTGCTTATCCTTACTCCCTCGTCGGGACGCGAGGCGGAGATCGGCATTGCAAGAACGAAGCGCTCATAATTATCCGTCGAGGCGTTGTAGCAGTTATAATATACGTTTTCACCGTCGACACCGACGACCTCGTACATGTGGCTGCCCGGAGTCAAAAATGCGCTGTTGATTTCATGCGAGGCTGTGAGCTTCCCGTCAAGGCCTGTGGCGTAAACGCAAACGCCCAGCGTTTTGCTGATACCGCGTCCGAAGATTTGACCTGACAGAAACGTCAGAAAGAAGAATCTGTCAAAGTCTTCGCACGATAAGCGAGGCACGACCTCCTCAACCTTTCCCGACGCGAACGAGTATTTCCTCACCGACGCATAACTCGTCCAGCTTCCCTCGTCGTCCTTATACTCCATCATGCTCTGGAAATATATCCCGTCGCCTCGGACGGGAACAAAGTCCTGAGACGCAATCGACAGGCAGAATTCTTCTGTCTTCTCCGATGCGAGCAGGTCTGCGCGCCTAGTCTTTGTATCCCAGGCGTAGAGTTCGTATTCTTCCGTGCCCCACTCGTTTATCCCGAGGTCTCTGCCCTCGACGTTCTTTGCCATAATGTAAATCGTATTTCCGAGAGGCTTTACGGTCATGTCGTAGCTGTCAAAGGACAATATCGGCACAGCGTCGCCGCCGTCAAGAGGGTATGCGGTGAGGGTAGTGTTCGTAACAGGCTTTTCGTCGACAATAGTGCTGCTGAGATTTTTTATGTAGAGATAGCCGCGATTTAAAAAGGCTGTCGTACTGTTGCCGCCGGGGAATGTTTTCAGTTCCTCCCGCGCCGTGCCGTCCGTCTTTGAGCGGAACAGTCTAACGGAGCCCTGCCACTGTACCCAGTAAAGCATCCCGTCGTAGACGGAGAGCGAGACGACGCTTTCCATATTCCCGCATAAATATGCGCCGCAGTCAGCCCCGTCGTGGAAGCACTCGGGTTTACCGCAGAGCGGGGCGGTGATGCCGCTCGCCTTGTCGTAAAACATCATGTATGTGTTCCCGCCCTCGGCGATGACGGCGGTAAAGACCGTAGTCCCGTCCGAGGCTATGGGGCACCCGAAATCAAACGAGGTGTCGCAGTCATAGGCGGGGAGGGGGTCGTCGGTGTCAAACTTCGCGTCGGCAAGGTAGTTGCCCTCGGGATAGGAGGTGAATACAACTTTCGAGTCCTCGGGCGCGCCGTTTGGGGAATATGTGTCCTCCGTCTGCTTTGTCTGCTCTGGACTGTCGCCGCTGCTGTCGCTGCCCGAGGCGCCGCCCTTCGGTCCGCAGGAAAAGAGAGAAGGCAAGAGAAACGCGGAGACGAGGAAGAGGGACACTGCTTTTTTCAAATTAAATATCTTCATAAAACTCATTCTCCCCCGAATTTTTTATTTACAAAAGCGGCTTTCGGCAAATACGGTTCGCCGCAGGCACAAGGAACAAAATTCATTATTTCTACATATTAATAATAAATCATGGGTCGCAATATGTCAAGAGCAAACGGCACGGCAGTTTATACATTTTTCACCAGCCAAATTTGTGCAGAATGTTCGGGACAAGGAGAAACGCAAAAGTTTTCCGGCGCTCAAAAATCTTTTTTTATTTCCGTTTTTTCGTTGACTTTAATGCGCCGTTATGGTATAACCTCAGTGGACAAGAAACACGACCTTAATTATGAGGAGACGCGCTTATGTTTATTCCCGAGTATTACAAGACACAGAAGACTCTCCACGTCGGCTGCGAGGAGCCGCACGCCTATTTCATCCCTTACGAAACGAGGGAGGCGGCGGACCGCGGACTGCGCGGCAAAAGCCGCTTTTTCCTGCCGCTTACGGGCGAGTGGGCGTTCCGATATTTCCCGTCCGTTCACGACGTGCCGGACGTGACGGCGGAGGGCTTTTCGACAGACGGATTTGACAGGATGACGGTGCCGATGAACTGGCAGATGGCGACTGATGCCGGATACGACGTGCCGAACTACACGAACACCAATTACCCCTTCCCCTGCGACCCGCCCCATGTGCCGGACGAGAACCCCTGCGGGCTCTACGTCCGCGACTTCAACGTGACGCCCGAAAGGCTTGACGGAAAGGACTGCTATCTCACGTTCGAGGGCGTCGACTCCTGCTTCTATGTTTGGGTGAACGACGTTTTCGTCGGATACAGCCAGGTCTCGCACATGACGAGCGAGTTCTGCGTGACGGACAAGCTCGCGGTCGGCAGGAATACGGTTAAAGTGCTCGTCCTCAAATGGTGCGACGGCTCATATCTCGAGGATCAGGACATGTGGCGCATGTCGGGCATATTCCGCGAGGTCTACCTCCTCTTCCGCGACCGCGCGCACATAGTGGACGTTTTCCTGCATCCCGAGCCGGACGACAGCTTCACGGGCGGAAAGCTCACGGCAGAGCTAACATCTTCCGCGCCGCTCACGGCGGGCTGGGAGCTCGTTTCGCCGACGGGGGACACCGTCATCACGGGCGAGGCGGACGGAAACGGGAACCTTGAGGTCACGCTCCCGCGCGTCGAGCTTTGGTCGGACGAGAAGCCGACGCTCTACACGCTCTATCTCACCTCGGGATCTGAGGTCATACGCCTGCGCGTCGGTTTCCGCCGCATCGAGGTCAAAAACAAGGTCATATACATAAACGGAAAAAAGGTCAAGGCGAAGGGCGTCAACCGCCACGACAGCCATCACCTGCTCGGGCACGCGACGCCCGTCGAGCACATGCTGCGCGACCTTTACATAATGAAGGCTCACAACGTCAACATGGTCCGCACGAGCCATTATCCGAACGACCCGCGCTTCGTCGGCTTCTGCGACGAGCTGGGGCTTTACGTCTGCGACGAGACCGACATCGAGACGCACGGTATGCGCCCGTGGAACGGCATTTCCAACGACCCCGAGTGGGAGGACGCCTACGTCGACCGCGCCCGCCGCATGGTGGAGAGAGACAAGAACCACCCGTGCATTATCTTTTGGTCGCTCGGCAACGAGAGCAGCGTCGGCTGCAACCAGTACGCGATGTCGCGCTATATGCACGGCAGGGACAAGAGCCGTCTCGTCCACTACGAGGGCGCGAACCTCGGCGCGATGAGAGGCGAGCAGCCCGTCGATCTCATGGACATGGAGAGCCATATGTATACGAGCCCGCAGGGCTGCGTCGAGTACTGCAAAAACAAGAAGTACAAGCTCCCCTTCTTCCTCTGCGAGTACAGCCACGCGATGGGGAACGGTCCCGGCGACCTTGAGGAATACTGGGACGCGATATACAGCCATGACGAATTTTTCGGCGGCTGCGTTTGGGAATTCACCGATCACAGCGTCGCCGTCGGGGACAAGTACCGCGCCCCGTCGTTCACATACGGCGGCGACTTCGGCGACACGCCGAACGACGGCAATTTCTGCGTCGACGGCCTCGTCTATCCCGACAGGCGTCCGCACACGGGGCTCCTTGAACTGAAGCAGGCGATAAAGCCGTTCCGCGTCGAGGAAGTCGACGCGGCGGCATGCAGCTTCCGCGTCAAAAACCTGCGGTATTTCACGTCTCTTTCGGATGCGGAGCTCTGCTGGTCGCTCGAAAGAAACGGTAAGACCGTCGCTTCCGGCAAGATAGCGGAGCTCAACATAGAGCCGCAGCGCTCGCGGACTTACAAGGTCGACTTCGGCGGCGCGGAGCTTTACGGCGAGCTTTACCTCAACATCTCCGTCAGGAAAAAGGCGCCGACGGCGTGGGCGCCCGCGGGGCACGAGCTCGGGCATGCTCAGATAAAGGTGCCTGCGGCGGAGTACAGGTCATACGACGCGCCTGCGGCGGAGCCGGTGGTGCTTTCCGAAACGGAGCGCGCATATGAAGTTTCCGTCGGGCAGACGGTGTACGCCTTCGACCGCGTGACGGGCTGCATTTCATCAATAAACGACAACGGCTGCGAGCTCATAACGGAGCCCGTGCGCCCGACCGTGTGGCGCGCGCCGACGGACAACGACAGAAATGTCCGCCATTCGTGGGAGCATCGCGGCTTCCGCACGGCGAAGGTCAAGTGCTACGGGGTGTCTGCGGAGATGAGGGACGGGAATGCCGTCGTCACGGCGAAGCTCTCGCTCGCGTCCGCGAGCGAGCTGCCGGTGCTCCATGCGGACGTAACTTACACTGTATCGGGCACGGGCACGCTGACCGCCCGCTTTGACGTCGACGCGGACGTCATCACGCGCACGAAGGACGACCCGAAGAGAAAGGCGTTTTTGCCTCGCTTCGGCATCGAGCTCAAGATGCCGGAGGGCACCGAGCAGATGAGGTATTTCGGCATGGGGCCCTACGAGAGCTACGAGGACAAGCACCTCGCCTCGCGCATGGGAGAGTTCTCTTCGACTGTGACGGAGAACTACGAGCCCTACGTCTTCCCGCAGGAGAACGGCAGCCACACCGGCACGAAGTGGGCGATAGTTTCAAGCGTTGCCGGTCACGGGCTTATGTTCACGCAGACGAAAAAGCCGTTCGTGTTCTGCGCGTCGCACTTCGACGCCGAGCAGCTTACGGCGGCAAATCATCACTATGAGCTCGTGCCGGACGCGGATACGACGGTAAATATCGACTACCGCCAGTCGGGAATCGGCTCAAATTCCTGCGGTCCCGAGCTGAGGGAGGATCTGCGCCTCAACGAAGAACACTTCACGTTCGAGGTCAACATCACCCCCGTCTTCGCCGGCGACGCCGCGCCTTATGAGATGATATAAGACTTGGATAATTATTGCGGGGGAGGGAAAACTCTTGAGAGATTTTTCCCTCCCCCGCGCCCCCTCCTTTCGAGAACTTTTAGGGAGGGGGTTATTCGGCAACTACTTTATAAAGGTCGTCTCCGTAGACGACGTAGTTTGCGGAGATGTACTTGAATTTATCTGCGTCGCCGGAGAAAATGACCTCGCCGGTCTCTGTGATGAGAAAGCCTTCATCGTCGGCATTCTCTGCATATGTGAGGCCTGTTTTCATAAACGGATTGACGTGGAGCACATTAAATTTATTAAATACCTCGTTCGGAAGGTTGGAGATTTTTTCCCCTGATTTATTGACGAGCATTCCGTTTCCGTCGAAATCGAGCGCAAAACCAACCCCGTTTGAAAATTCACTCAGATAATCAAACTGGCATTTTATAAGCTCTTTTCCGCTTGCGTCTATCAGCCCCCACTTGCCGTAAGCGCAGACGGGAATGACGCCGTCGGAGTATTTTCCGATATTATCATACTTGTATTCGGTTATTTTTGTCCCCGTTTTTAAATCTACTAAGGCGTACATATCGTCTTTTTCAATCTTTAAAAACGTGTCGCCGATCCTGTAGATATCGCTTTTGGCGAAACTGTCACATTTAGACACAATATTCCCATTAATATCGCACAGCGTTATCCGATCTGTTGCTTCTGCGCCGGGGGATAAGGTATACACTGCGAACCCTTGAAACGCAGCACAGTTTACAATTTCAGGGAAATAAGATATTATATATGAATCATCTTCAAATTGCTCGCTCGAACATTCTTTCATTTCAAACTTATCATTTATTACAATAAAATTATATACTTTTTTGCCGTCTAGGTCCCAATTCAATGCTGTAGTGATGCCGTTTTGAAAATAAGGCAGTGTGCGGATATAGGCGGGGTCCTCAGAAGATATGCCTTTTCCGGAAGACATGTTTTTTTGTGTCGAAAACAGCACTTTTCCGTCTGTATCTATTATGTGCCAGCCGTCAGAGTCTTTTACAAACGCTTTCCCTTCGGAAAAAACACCTGCGGCGTCATATTTGTTGCCTATGATTATTTCGCCTTTGTCGTTTATATAGCCCCATTTATCTTTATATTCAAACGGGAACAAGTCCATATAATAGTCGCCGCCATACGCGGAGCACGGGATCGATATCTTATCAAATCCCACCTCGCCTGTCGATTCGCATTTTTCGAGTGTTATCGTCTTTGATGTTGGAATATTGTCAGGAGCCTGCGTTTCCTTTGAATTGTCGTCCGGCGTCGGTGCCTCTGTTGAATTGCCGACGGGGCGCTCGATTTGCGTCTTTTGGCTTTCGTCCCCGTCGCCTGTCGGCGTGTTCCCGCCTCCGGAGCACGCGCAGCAGAGCGCCGCTGTGATGAGCGCGAGCAGCAGGGCGATGATTTTTTTTGCGGTTTCTTTCGGTTTCATTGTTTTTTTCCTCCTGAAATAAAAAAGTGCGCAGCCGAAGCTACGCACCGAAAAACGCATAGCCCGATTGCTGCGACACAATTTAATATTCCAGCATCCAACGTAAAGCCTGCATGAGGAAAAGAGCCTGCATTTTTACCTAAATAAAAAAGGTAGGCTTTACGAGAAAGTATATGTTCATGCAATATTAAATTGTGTCGCAACCCTATTATATCACGCCGGTCGCGTCATTGCAAGATTAAAGCCGATTTTTTCGCGCCCCTGTCTTTTGCGTTCGATTTTTTATAAAATAATAGAGAAATTTTTAAAAGCGACACCCTTTTTCGTTTATTCGTGGTATACTATATATAAATCCGAAATGAGAGGAGAAAACGAAAATGGCAAACAGATTCATGCTCAACGAAACATCGTATCACGGCAAGGGCGCGATCGCGGAGATACCCGCCGAGCTCAAGGCGAGGGAACTCAAGCTCGCTTTTGTCTGCTCAGACCCCGACCTTATTAAATTCGGGGTGACGAAAAAGGTGACGGACACGCTTGACGGCGCCGGGATAAAGTACGAAGTTTACTCCGACATCAAGGCAAACCCGACGATAGAGAACGTACAGCACGGCGTCGAGGCATACAAAAAGGCGGGCGCGGACTGCATCGTCGCCGTCGGCGGCGGCTCGTCGATGGACACGGCGAAGGCGATAGGCATCATCATAAACAACCCCGAGCACGCGGACGTCCGCTCGCTTGAGGGCGCCGTCGCGACGAAGAAGCCGTCGGTTCCGATAATCGCCGTACCGACGACGGCGGGCACAGCGGCGGAGGTCACGATAAACTACGTCATCACCGACGTTGAGAAAAAGCGCAAGTTCGTCTGCGTCGACCCGCACGACATTCCTGTCGTCGCAATAGTCGACCCCGACATGATGTCCACGATGCCGAAATCGCTGACGGCGTTCACGGGCATGGACGCGCTGACGCACGCGATCGAGGGCTATATCACGAACGGCGCGTGGGAGCTTTCCGACATGTTCCACCTCAAGGCGATAGAGATAATCTCCCGCAGCCTCCGCGGCGCCGTCGCGGGGACGGACGAAGGCAGAGAGGGCATGGCGCTCGGTCAGTACGTCGCCGGCATGGGATTCTCCAACGTCGGTCTCGGCGTCGACCATTCGATGGCGCACACGCTCTCGGCATATTACGACATGCCGCACGGGAAAGCGTGCGCGACGCTGCTCCCGACCGTTATGGAGTATAACGCGCCTTGCACCGGCGAGAAGTACCGCGAGATCGCGCGCGCGATGGGAGTTCCGGGCGTTGACGAGATGACGCAGGAGGAATACAGGCGCGCCGCCGTCGAGGCAGTCAAGAAGCTGTCGGAGGACGTGGGCATCGTCTGCTCCCTCAAGGGCGTCGTCGACCCCGCAGATGTTGAGGCGCTCGCGAAGGACGCATACGCGGACGCGTGCCGCCCCGGCAACCCGCGCGAAACGAGCGTTGAGGAGATAGCGGAGCTCTACCGCTCGCTGATGTGATATTGTGATATATAATATACGCGGGGAGGAAGCTTTTGCAAAAGCTCCCTCCCCGCACCCCTCCCGCAAAACCTTATTTTCGGGAGGGCTTTTTTTGTTTACTTCCGGGACGATTTATGATAAAATGTTTCTCGGAAAATCGTAATACATAACAACGCGAAAAGGAACGTTACATATGAAGGAAGTTTACGAACCTAAGGAATTTTTGCCGGACTGGGGACCGTACTCGAAAAAATACATGGGGGTTTCCCGCGTCGGCTTTGACGCCGAGGTCGGCGGCGCGAGGTTCGACCTCGTCGTCCACCCCGTCGAGGCGAACATGAACCAGCCCGTGCCGAACGTGACATATCCGTCGTCGTGGCATATGTGGGAGGCGGCTCCCGACCTTTCGTATTTTGCATACCGCGTCGAGCTCGAGTGGAAGGACGTCCTTTACGCGGACGTTTCCGTCTCCGCGCTCGGCGAGCGCGCGCGCCTCGTGAGGACCGAGTTCGTGAACGACAGCGACCTTGACAGGGTCTGCGCCCTCAACTATTTTCTCGCGCTCGAATACCCGCGCAAGCTGATAGCGGAGGTGTGCCCGTCTGATGCCGCGTACAAAAAATTCACCGAATACGACGCGATGGAGTTTCACACGCCGCGCCCGTGGGAGCATCTGACGCCGGACGGCAATCACCGCGGCGAGTTTTTCGACGCCGCGTTCGTCGACGGGCGCGGCTTCGGAGAGCGGGCGGCGGAGCCCGAATATGTAAAGCGGACGCGCTTCGGCGAGGAGCGCGGCGACACCGTCACGGTGACGGTGGACGCGGGCGCGCGCGTGTGCGGGCTGCTGACGCTTCGCTACCGCACGACCTCAAACAAGGACGGAAGATTTTCGCTCGCGGTTTCCGACGGGAGTGGGCGCTTTGATACCGATATCACACTTCCCGCCTCGGACGAGCTGACGACGGCGGAGGTAAAGCTCGGCGCGCCGTTCACGGGGCGCACGAAAATCACGCTGACCTCGCTCGGCGGGGGCGGCGTTGAGCTCGATTTTGCCGCGCTCTCGGGTGCGGACGAGCATGTGTCCGTTGTGACGCGCGTGCCCGATTTTGTCCCCACGGTCGAAAAAAGAAACGGAGGAGACGTCCTTTCATATAAGGGAACGGAGGCGAAGTTCGGTTTCCGCACGCTTTCCGACAGCGTGAGGGAGCGCGCGGTCATGACGGGCGCGCTCGAGGACGCGCTGCCGTCCCGCCTCTCTCAGGCTGACCCGACGTTTGACCGGGTGCTCCGCTCGTTCACGCGCTCATTTACCGACAAGCACTCGGACGAGGGCTACTATAAAAATTATATCGTTCACTCCATCTTCATTCCCGCAGGCGGACGCCATGTCGAGTACGCGATAGTGGGCGACGGGAGCACGCCCTCGCTGACGGAGGCGGAGGCAGAGGCGGAGTACGTCCGCGCGCGCGGCGCGCTCATTCCGGCGCGTCTCAACGGGGACGGGAAAGCATATATGCAGAGCCGCCGTCTACTTGAAACGGCGCTCTTGATGAACGTCGTCTACCCAATCAACCGCCACGGCGAATGGATAAAGCATCACACCCCCGGCAAGCGCTGGGACTGCCTTTACACATGGGATTCGGGATTTATAGGGCTCGGACTGCTCGAGGTGGAGCCCGCGCTCGCGCGGTATGTGCTCGATCTTTACCTTTCCGACGAGAAAAACGAGGACTTCGCTTTTCTGCATCACGGCTCGCCCGTGCCGGTTCAGGCGTATCTCTTCCTCGAGCTTTTGCAGCGCGCGGGGGACAAAACGGCGCTTTACGAGCGGTACCCGCGCATGAGAAGGTATTACCGCTATCTTGCCGGCAAGGCGGAGGGCTCCGTCACCGACCCGTTCGAGAGCCGCATGACGACGACGTTTTCATATTTTTACAGCTGCAGCGGTATGGACGATCTGCCGCCGCAGGCGGCGATGCATGCGCGCGGGATGCAGTTTGACTGCGCGCCCGCGCTCACGACCTCGCAGCTCATAAGGGTCGCAAAGATACTGCGAATGGCGGCGGCGGAGGCAGGATATGAGGACGACGTAAAGGAGTACGACGCCGACATAAAGCTTCGCTCGGAGGCGCTTTTGAAGTACGCGTGGGACGAGGAGAGCGGATATTTCGGCTACGTCGTCCACGACAAGGACAAAAAGCCGATCGGCATTTTCCGCGACGAGGGAGGCGTCAATCTCTCGTGGGGGATGGACGGCGTATATCCTCTCGTCGCCGGCGTCTGTGACGCGGAGCGCGAGGCGCGCCTGCTCGGGCACATTTTCTCGGAGCGCGAGATGTTCTCGCCCGTCGGGATAAGCGCCGTCGACATGACGGCGCCCTACTACCGCGACAATGGGTACTGGAACGGAAACGTTTGGTTCTCTCATCAGTGGTTTTTGTGGAAAACAATGCTCGATCTCGGCATCGGCGACGGGGCGTACAAAATAGCGAAGTGCGCGCTTGACGCGTGGGCGCGCGAGGTCGACCATTCGTACTTCACGTTTGAGATGCTGAATATCAAAACGGGGCGCGGCGGCTGGTTCCATCAGTTCGGCGGGCTGTCATCCCCCATCGTGATTTGGGCGGACGCGTATTTCCGCCCCGGGACTGTCAACGTCGGCTTCGATATGTGGATTAGAGAGCAGAATTACGACGAGGAAACGGACACAGTCACGGCGACGGTCACAAATCACGGCGGCAGGCGTGGGCTTTTGCTCGCGGTCCTCAAAAACGCGGGCGGCGCCTGTGTCACGCTCGACGGAAAGGTCGCCCGGGCACACCGCCGCACGGACGGCGCCGTTGAGGTGGAAATTCCCGAGTCTGCAGCGAACATGAAAGTCGTTGTGCGCGGGGGAGGCTCGGATTGAGGCTTGATAAATTCGTCTCCTCGGCGGCGGAGCTCTCCCGCAAAGACGCGGGGCGCGCCGTCGGGAGAGGGCGCGTTTCCGTCGGGGGAGATATCGTTCGCGACCCATCGCATCAGGTCGGCGAGGATGCGGACGTGACGCTCGACGGGAAAAAGCTCACGTTTTCGCGATTTGTCTACATTCTGTTATATAAGCCCGCGGGCTTTATCACGGCGACGGAGGACGCGCACCCCGGCGAGCGCGTCGTATTGGAACTTTTGCCCGACGGGATACGGCGGCGCGGCGTTTTCCCTGTCGGAAGGCTCGACAGGGACACGACGGGGCTGCTCATCATTACAGACGACGGAAAGTCCGCGCACAGGGCGCTTTCGCCGAAGTCGCACGTCGCAAAGTCCTACCGTTTCGGGTGCGAGCCTCCGCTGACGGATGAAATGAAGGTCGCGCTCTGCCGCGGCGTCGATATCGGCGAGCGGGACGGGAGGGGGAACGTGCTCCTTACTGCCCCCGCGAAGGTGGAGGGCGGCGTGATAACTATAACGGAGGGCAAATTCCACCAAATAAAGCGGATGTTTCACGCCGTCGGCAGCGAGATAACGTCGCTCTGCCGCGTGAGTTTTGCGGGGATAGAGCTTGACGCCTCTCTTGCGCCGGGCGAGTGGCGGTATCTCACGCCCGAGGAAATAAGACTTTTCACCGGCGACGCATGATGCGCGCGAAAGGACAAGGCACAGACATGAAAGACAGATTTTTCTTTATCGTTTCGATTTTGGAGCTTATCTTCGGCATACTTGCCGTCGCCTCGTACATCATCCTCGCCATTAGGGGAGAAGATATGACGCCGTGGACGGTGACGCTCGTTCTTGCCTTCGCGCTGATTGCTATGGGGCTCTGGGGAATCAGGAATCGGAAATAGCTCTTTGCTCCATTGCTCAACGCCGAACTTTCTCTTTACGGCGCGCGCGGTTTGTGGTATACTATATGCGTTAAATCATTTTTCCGCATGAAGTTTTTGAAAGGGGGCGGGGAAAACTTTTGTAGAGAAAGTTTTCCCCGCATAATAAATACCGATGGACATCTTAAAGACACTATCCGAAGAACTGAACATTCCGCAGAAGCAGGTTGAGGCGGCGGTCGGACTTATAGACGAGGGGAACACGATCCCCTTTATCGCCCGCTACCGCAAGGAGGTGACGGGCGGACTTGACGACACGCAGCTGCGCGACCTTGAGACACGCCTTTCATATCTGCGCTCGCTCGACGCGCGCCGCACCGAGGTGCGCGACCTCATCGCAGCGCAGGACAAGCTGACGCCCGAGATCGAGGCGGCGCTTGAAAAGGCGTCAATACTTGCAGAGATAGAGGACATATACCGCCCGTTCCGCCCGAAGCGCAAGACAAGGGCGTCCGTCGCGAGGGAGCGCGGGCTTTCGCCGCTCGCGGAGGCGATACACGAGCAGAGGGACGTCTATGACCCGCCGCTGCCGGAGCTCGCCGCGTCGTTTGTGAACGCGGAGCTCGGGGTGACCACGGCGGCGGAGGCTCTCGCGGGAGCTGCAGACATAATCGCGGAGGACGTTTCCGACAACGCCGATTACAGGGGTCGCCTGCGCGAGCTTACGCGCGAGCACGGCGTCATCAAAACCTCTCAGGCGAAAGAGGGCGACAGTGTCTACGCCATGTACTACGACTATTCCGAGCGCGTCTCGAAGATGGCAGCACACCGTGTGCTCGCCGTGAACAGGGGCGAGAAGGAGGGCGTGCTCAAGGTGACGCTCACGCTCGACCCCGAGCTTGCGCTCTCATACCTGTATTCAAAGGAACTCAAAAAGGGGGAAAGTCCCGCAAAGGAGCTCGTCAGAGCCGCCGTCGAGGACGCATATTCGCGCCTTATCGCGCCGTCCGTCGAGCGCGAGGTCAGGGGGGAGCTCACAGACGCCGCGCAGGAGGGGGCGATCAAGGTCTTCGCCGACAATCTGCGCCATCTGCTGCTTCAGGCGCCTATCAAGGGCAAGACAGTTATGGGGCTTGACCCCGGCTACCGCACGGGCTGCAAGCTCGCCGTCGTCGACAAAACGGGCCGCGTCATAGACACGGCGGTCATTTATCCTACGAAGCCTCATGAGAGAATAGAAGAGGCGAAGCGTCGAGTTAAATCCTTCATCACAAAGTATCACGTCGACGCCGTCGCGATAGGCAACGGCACGGCGTCGCGCGAGAGCGAGCGCTTTATCGCGGACACTCTGCGCGAGATGCCGGACTGTGACTGCAAATACGTTATCGTCTCCGAGGCGGGCGCGTCCGTATACTCGGCGTCGAAGCTCGCGGCGGAGGAATTCCCCGATTTTGACGTGACGCAGCGTTCGGCAGTCTCGATTGCGAGAAGGCTTCAGGACCCGCTGGCGGAGCTCGTCAAGATAGAGCCGCGCTCGATAGGCGTCGGTCAGTATCAGCACGACATGAAGCCCGCCCGCCTTGACGAGGCGCTCGGAGGCGTCGTCGAGGCGTCCGTCAACGCCGTTGGCGTCGATGTGAACACGGCGTCGCACGCGCTGCTTTCGTATGTCGCGGGGATAAACGCGGTGCTGGCGAAGAACATAGTCAAGTACCGCGAGGAGCACGGCGAGTTCTCTTCGCGCGCGGATATAATGGCGGTCCCGAGGATGGGAGAACGCGCATTCCAGCAGTGCGCGGGCTTCCTTCGCGTGCCCGGCGGGGAGGAGATACTCGACAACACGGGCGTTCACCCCGAATCTTACGAGGCGACGAAAAAGCTGCTTAAAAAATACAAATACAAGCCTGAGGACGTGAGGGACGGAGGCGTGACGCTGTTGCGCTTCAAAATAAAAAAGGACGGCGCGGATGCCGTCTGCCGTGAGCTCGGGATAGGAGAGCCAACGCTCGCGGACATCGTGTCCGAGCTTGAAAAGCCGGGCCGCGACGTAAGAGACTCGTTCCCCGCGCCGGTGCTCCGCGAGGACGTGCTCGAAATGTCCGATCTCGAGCCGGGGATGCTCCTGACGGGCACGGTGCGGAACGTGACGGACTTCGGCGCGTTCGTCGATATCGGCGTCCATCAGGACGGACTTCTGCATATATCGGAGATGTCGGACAAGTTCATACGTCATCCGTCCGAATGCCTCGCCGTCGGAGATGTGATAACGGTGAAGATAAAGGGCGTCGACACGGCGAAGGGGCGCATATCGCTCACGGCGAAGGGGCTTGGCGCAAAGCAGTCGGGAAAGCGGGAATAAATTTTAATATATTAAAAAGGAATTTCGTTCGTGAGGCAAAAAACCGACACTGCGACGCTCAAGTTATACAACATACACAAACGCGAATTGTGATTTTTGGGGAAAAAAGCTCTTTTCACAAGGACGAAGTTTTGATAAAATATATAAAAACAAAAGATGGGTGCGAGGCTTTTTTGCCTGCAGCCGCAATTCTAAGGAGGACCATTCCCGAATGGCAAGCTTATCACTGAAACATATTTATAAGAAGTATCCCGGCGGCGTCACAGCCGTTTCCGACTTCTGCCTTGAGATCAAGGACAAGGAGTTTCTCGTTCTCGTCGGCCCTTCCGGCTGCGGAAAGTCCACGACGCTCCGCATGATAGCGGGTCTTGAAGAGATATCGGAAGGCGAGCTCTTCATCGGCGACAAGCTCGTAAACGACGTTGCGCCGAAGGACCGCGATATCGCGATGGTGTTCCAGAACTACGCTCTGTATCCGCATATGTCCGTGTTTGACAACATGGCGTTCGGTCTGAAGCTCAGAAAGACACCGAAGGAAGAGATAAAGCGCCGCGTCGAAGAGGCTGCCCGCATCCTCGATATAACCCACCTGCTCGACAGAAAGCCGAAGGCTCTGTCCGGCGGTCAGAAGCAGCGTGTTGCTCTCGGTCGTGCTATCGTCCGTAACCCGCGCGTCTTCCTTCTTGACGAGCCGCTCTCAAACCTCGACGCTAAGCTGCGCGCGACGATGAGAACCGAGCTCACGAAGATACATCAGAGAGTCGGCACGACGTTTATCTATGTCACGCACGACCAGACAGAGGCTATGACGATGGCTACGCGCATCGTCGTTATGAAGGACGGTCTCATCCAGCAGGTCGACACTCCTCAGAACCTCTACGACAGCCCCTGCAACCTCTTTGTCGCGGGCTTCATAGGCACGCCTCAGATGAACTTCGTCAACTGCACGCTGAAGCGCAAGGGAGAGGATACATACCTCGAATACGGTCAGAACTCGATAAAGCTCCCGGCAGAGAAGGGCAACGACCCGGCTCTCAAGGACTACATCGGTCAGGAAGTCATCGCAGGCATCCGTCCCGAGTCCATCCGCGACGACGATGACTTCATCGCAAAGCATCCCGACGCTGTCATCACCTGCGACGTCGAGGTCACCGAGCTTATGGGCGCCGAGATATATCTCTATCTCGTCTCCGAAGAGCAGAACCTCATCGCCCGCGTTGCTCCGACGTCCACGGCCCGCGCCGGCGACAGCATCAAGGTCGCCGTCGACCCCGCGAAGATACACATCTTCGACAAGGACACCGAGCGCTGCCTCGTTCACTGAGAATAAGTTGAAAAAATCCCCGCCGCTGGCGGGGATTTTTTTGCCGATTTCTTATCCTTCGTAACGGCGGACGCGGAGAGCTGCGCCCACGGACTCGCATATTGCGCGACAGCGCGCCTGCTCTTCCTTTGAGGTCACGACGTCGACGACGGTCATGACGACATGAGGGACAAAGCTTGTGCAGTCGCGGGCGAACGCGAGCATTGCGTCAAAAGAGCATATGCCGAAGCGGGGGCGGACTACTTTGAAGTAGTCCTCTTTGTTTGACGCGTTGAGGCTTATCGAAACCGTGTCGATAACGCCCGAAAGCATAGGCGCAGTTCTCTCGCCGTTTATAAGGTCGGAAAGACCGTTCGTGTTTATCCTTATCGGGACCTCGAGCTTCGATTTGATATACCGCGCCACCTCGAGCAGCGCGTCAAGGCGCTCGGTCGGCTCCCCGTATCCGCAGAAGACGACCTCGTCGAAATCAGAGAGGTCGTAAGCGTCGACGGCGGCCTTTATTTCCGCCGAAGTCGGCTCCCTTTCGAGCCAAAGGGAGTCCGAGCCGTAAACGCTGTCCCCATTCTGCCGGAGGCAGAACGTGCAGGCGCACGGGCAGCGGTTCGTGATATTCAAATAAAGCCCGTTTTTTACCTTGTACGCGACAGTCATCATGCGGCACACCTCCGTGCGGGAAGCCTTCCCGCAACGGTGATTTTAGCACGACGCGCGCAATATGTCAAGCGAGGGGGAAAAAAGCGCGGAAAATCAGTCCGCGCCGCAAAACTGTACTTGAAAAAGTACGCGGCTTGTGATATCATGTACCCGTGAAAAAATGGATACCATACCGAACAGAGATAAAAAATAAAAAAGAGATAAAGCAATATGAATATAATCATTGCAGGAGGCGGAAAGGTCGGCATCACGATAGCCGAGCGTCTCTCATATGAGGACCACGACATAACGCTTATAGATACCGACACCGAGGTGCTCGCAGAGGCGCAGGAGACGCTCGACGTGCTGACTATCGAGGGCAACGGCGCGGCGATAGACACGCTCCGCCGTGCGGACGCCGGAAAAGGCGACGTGCTCATCGCCATGATGGACGCGGACGAGAAGAACCTGCTCTGCTGCATGTCGGCGAAGATGCTCGGCTGCCGCCATATGATGGCGCGCGTGCGCGACCCGCAGTATTCAAAGCACACGAATTTTCTGCGCGATTACCTCGGGCTCTCGATGGCGGTCAACCCCGAGCATTCGGCGGCGAACGAGATCTACCGCATAATACAGTTCCCGTCGTTTCTGAAGCGCGACTCGTTTGACAAAGGGCGCGTCGAGCTCGTCGAGATAAAAATAACCGAGGGCAGCCCGCTCGACGGGAAAAAGCTGTACGAAGCCTCCGGCATACTCGGGCTGCGCGTGCTCATATGCGCCGTCGAGAGAGGCGACACCGTCACGATCCCGAACGGCAGCTTCACGATACAGGCGGGCGACAGGATAACGGTCACGGCGGCGAGGATAGATCTCGCGGCGCTCATAAAGAGCCTCGGCCTTGTGAGGCAGAAGATACGCGACGTGCTCATAATCGGCTGCGGGCGCATTTCGGAATACCTGACAGACGAGCTTCTGCGCTCCGGCGTCGCCGTCAAGGTCATAGAAAAGGACAGGGCGCGCGCGGAGGAGTTCGGTCTTCGCTTCCCGAAGGCGCTCGTCATAAACGGGAACGCGTC
>CANRKP010000005.1 GCA_947631245.1 uncultured Clostridia bacterium | reverse complement strand
CCTCCTATCTCCGCCTCAACGCCGCGCCCCTCTGCTTCCTTAAGATATACCCCTTCGGGCGCGGGGTCGCACTCCGCGGACAGGACCCTCCCTATCGCGGGGGTGTAATCGGGGAGCGTGAATTCCCCACCGCAGTCATGGGATATCTTCATTTCGCGTTCGAGCTTTATCTTTTGCATTGCATATCACCTCACGGGACTTTTTTGATACCATTCTTATGCCCGCCGGCTCGCATTTATGACCGAAGTACGTCAAATGGAAAAAATCACGCAAAACAGCATATTAAAATGGAATTGGAGAAATAAAAAGGACAACAATCAACGCGATAAATTAAAATTTGTGCATAACGCGCAGACGTAGAAATTTTCTCTTGAATTTTGTGCACAATTAACATATGAATGAAATAATCCGCCCCGAAAGGCGTTGAAAAAAACATAAAAAAACGTTGGCGAAAAGGGTAAATAAAAATTACTTAGAGCCTTGGAGACACACGAAAAAGCAAAACAAAACTACAAAATGTAGCGAGAAAAATAAAAATAAACGGTATATTGTGCGAGGGGTGCAAGCTTGGGTAAATATAAATTACCCAAGCGCAAAAGACGGCGTCTGACGATAAAAAACGATACCGAAAAACACGCTTCATTCACATGCGAAATATTACGTCACACACTTTTCATTTTTTCATCAGATGTTTTTATGTATACTTGACATATTTTTGCGCGTATGATATCATATCTTTATGAAAATTTAGTACTGTCGCCTTCTGTCCCTTCGCAGGGGCATAAGGCAGGTACAAGCGGCCCGCCGCCGCCCAAACGGCGAAACAAAAAACTGTTGCCGAGCCCCTTGCTTCGGCGTCTTTCGTGAGCGGACGGTGGGGCGGCGCGCGGTACTTTAAAACACGGTAGGAGGAAGCTCTATGAAGAGAACACAGCTATTGAAGATCACCTCTTTCATCCTTTCTGTCCTCATGCTCGCCGGCACATTTACGGCAGTTTTGCCCGTATATGCCGCCGACGGCGGTACTTCAGGCAGTACCGCCGGAAACGGAACGACGCTTCAGCAGATAAGCGATGCGCTCAACGCGAAGTCTTACCTTTCTTATATGACGGAGCATGCTGACGCAAAGCGCGCTACGAAGAGCGTCACCGTCGAGGCGGTGGACTACGTTAAGGATGCTGAGGCAACGACTGCAAAAGTCGAGGTCGTAAGCAATTTTGAGGGCGTGCAGGGCGACTCGCTTCGCATGCCCGACACCGGAAAGGTGACCTGGAGCGTAGACATCCCGGAAACGGGACTTTACGCCGTGAAGATCACATACTATCCGATCGAGAACAAGGCCAACTCCATAGAGCGCATGTTCTACATAAACGGCAAGGTCCCGTTTGCGGAGGCGAGATACCTCGCCATGACCCGCATCTGGATCAACGGCTATAACGAAGAGAACGGCGGCTTCAACTCCGATTTCACGGAGTTCAAGCAGGACACGAACGGCAACGATGTCCGTCCCGAGCAGATGGAGACTCCGAGATGGAGAGAGTACACCCTTTCGGACAGCAACGGATACTATACCGATCCGTTTGAGTTCTACTTCGAAAAGGGAGAGAACACGTTCGCTCTCGAGGGCGTCCGCGAGCCCGTCGTAATAAAGGACATAACGCTGTTCCCGTATGAGAACCTCCCGACATACGACGAGGTCAAGGCAGAGTACGCTTCCAAGGGTTATGCCGCGTCGGATGCGGAGCCTGTGAGGATAGAGGCGGAGTTCCCGCTTGAAATGTCGCACAGGACGATATACCCGATAAACGACAGAACGTCCGCCATCACTTATCCTCAGGATCCCGTGCTCATAAGGCTGAACACGATAGGAAGAGACAAGTGGCAGCAGGTCGGCAACTGGATAACGTATGAGTTCGAAGTCAAGAAAGACGGTCTTTACACGATAGCGCTCAGGTTCATTCAGGATGAGCTGAACGGTCTGAACGTTGCGAGACGTCTTTACATAGACGGCGAGATCCCGTTCGAGGAATGCACGTCGCTGCGCTTCCCGTATTCGAACAACTGGCAGTCCAAGCGCCTCGGTCAGGACAGCAAGGACGACGAGCCGTATGAGTTCTACCTTACCGCGGGCAAGCATACGCTCACGCTTGAGGTTGCCCTCGGCGACCTCGGCCCCATCGTCCGCGACGTTACCGACGCGCTCAACGTTATAAACGACGCTTACTTAAGCATACTCAAGCTCACAGGCACGAACCCCGACGAATACCGCGACTACGGCTTCAACCGCGTCATCCCCGGCACGATACAGGATCTCATCACGCAGGGCAAAAAGCTCGAGGGCGTTGTTGAAGAGCTCGAGAAGAGCGGAAGAGGTGAAAACACCGCTACGCTTTCAAAGGTACAGAGACTTGTCGAGGAGATGGGTGCCGACGAGGACGAGATAGCTCCGAACCTCGAGCTCCTCAAGAGCTACATAGGTACGCTCGGTACATGGGTCAACACCGTCACCAAGCAGCCGCTTGAGGTAGACTACATCATGGTCCAGCCGAAGGAAGCGGATCTCCCTCGCGCGAGCGCAAACTTCTTCCAGTCGCTTTGGTTTGAGATACGCTCCTTTGTGGGAAGCTTCTATACCGATTACAACTCGCTCGGCTCAACGACAGAGGATGGCGGCGAGAAAAAGGAATCCGTCGACGTGTGGGTCGCCTCCGACCGTGACCGTGCGACGATAGTCCGCAACCTCATAGATAACAGATTTACTCCCAACACGGGCGTCGGCGTCAACCTGAAGCTCGTTGCGGGCGGAACGCTCCTGCCTTCCGTTCTCGCAGGCGTCGGACCTGACGTATCGCTTCTCACGGGCGACGGAGACGTCATCAACTACGCTATAAGAGGCGCCCTGCAGGGCATGAACGACAAGCGCTGCATCAGCTGCAAGAAGAACGGCGTTGAGACGCTCCAGTATGTGGGCGACGGCGATTATGTCTGCGAAGTCTGCGGAGCCGACGGCGCTGACAACTGGGAAGTCTATTTCGACACCTTCGACGAGGTGACGAAGCGCTTCTCCAACGCGGCGACGATACCGCTCACGCTTTACGGCGAGACGTTTGCGATCCCTGAGACGCAGACGTTCCCGATGCTCTTCTACCGCAAGGACATCCTCGCCGACCTCGGACTTGAGGTCCCGAGAACGTGGGACGAAGTGCTCGCGCTCATCCCCGTGCTCCAGTTCAACAACATGGAGGTAGGTCTTACCGCCGACTACCTCACATACCTCTATCAGATGGGCGGCGAACAGTACGCAGACAACGGAATGAGAGTCAACCTCGACTCGAACATTTCGCTCGCCGCGTTCCAGATGATGTGCAACATGTTCACCATGTACTCTCTGCCGTTCACATACGATCCGGCCAACCGCTTCAGAACGGGCGAGATACCCGTCATGGTCCAGCCGTACACGCTGTATAACCAGCTCGTCGTCTTCGCAACGGAGATCGCGGGACTTTGGGAATTCACCGTAATGCCCGGCATGGAGCAGGAAGACGGAAGCATCAACAATACGGCAGTCGCAGGCGTTCAGGGCGTTGTAATGCTCGAGGGCAGTAAGCGCAAGCAAAGCGCATGGGACTTCATAGATTGGTATACGGACGCCGACTTCCAGGCTTCGTACAGCAACGAACTCGTTGCGCTCCTCGGCGACGCGGGCATGAACCCGACGGCGAACATCGAAGCTCTCGCAGAACTGTCGTGGACATCGACGGAGTACAACAACCTGCGCTCACAGTTTGACGCTCTGACGGCAGTCCCGAACTACCCTGGAAGCTACATCATAGCACGTTATACCGACTTCGCGTTCAAGGCAGCGTACAATGACGGCGCTGACCCGACAACGGCGCTTCTCGGATATATCAACACGATAAACAAGGAGTTCTCGCGCAAGCGTGAAGAGTTCGGACTTGAAACGCTCGAGGTCGGTCAGAAGCTGTCCGACAAGCGTATCGAACAGGCGCGCGATGAGATATCTAAGGTCAGCGCCTCCGAGAGAGACAAGTACAAGTCTCAGCTCGATGCTCTCACCGCCGCGATGGATGCGGCTACCGGCATCTCGGTGAGAAAGGGCGACCTTGACGCTCTCGTCTCGGCGACGAACGCTCTTAAAGCTACGGGCTCCTCGACATTCGACACGGCTGTGAAGTTCCTTGACGACGCGATAGCGGCGCTCAACACCTATCAGCTCAGCGCGGAATAAGATATACATTATATAAAAAGGAGAAACGCTCATGTCAAAGAAAACTGAAGTGGCAAACGCAGGGCAGGCTGCAGTGTCGCGCAAAGACATGACGCGGCTCCAGTGGACACTGAAAGAGATGAAGAACAACAAGACGGCATACCTCATGGTCGCGCCGTTCATGATAATCTTCTTCGTCTTCACGGTCATTCCGGTCGTGCTTTCAGTGCTGCTGAGCTTCACGTCGTTCAACATGCTGCAGATGCCCAAGTTCCTTTTCCTTGATAACTACATCCGCCTGTTCCTTGACGACGATATATTTATCACGGCAGTAAAGAACACGCTGATATTCGCGGTTATCACAGGCCCGACGTCGTATATGCTCTCGCTTTTCATCGCGTGGTTCATAAACGAGCTTTCGCCGAAGGTCAGAGCGGTAGTGACCCTTATCTTCTACGCCCCGTCGATAGGCGGTAACGTATATCTTATTTGGGGTACGCTTTTCTCAAGCGACGCATACGGCTGGGTCAACGGTATGCTCCTCAATATGGGCATAATAAACGAGCCTATCCTATGGTTCTTCGATAAAAAATACGTCATGCCCCTGTGTATCGTCGTCGCCCTTTGGACGTCGCTCGGTACCGCGTTCCTCTCGTTCATAGCGGGACTTCAGGGCATCGACAAGAGCTACTACGAGGCTGCGGCCGTCGACGGTATAAGAAACCGTTGGCAGGAGCTTTGGTACGTCACCCTCCCCGTAATGAAGCCGCAGCTCATGTTCGGCGCCGTGCTTGCGATCACGGGTTCGTTCGGATTTGGCGGCATCGTCACGGCTCTCGCGGGCTTCCCGTCCGTCGAGTACAGCTGCTGGACGATAACGCATCATCTTGACGACTACGGCGGACAGCGCTGGGAGGTCGGATACTCATCCGCCATCGCGGTGCTCCTGTTCGCAATGATGATCGGAGCCAACATGCTCGTTCACAAAATCTTAGCAAAGGTGGGACAGTGATATGTCAAAGAAGTTAAGAACAAGAAAACATACCGTTGTCCTGAACCGCTCGGTCGGCGGAGACATGGGGATCACATTCTTCCTCACGATAATGGGTATCTTCATGTTCCTTCCGATGCTCTACGTCATCCTTCAGTCGCTGAAGCCGCTTGACGAGCTTTGGATGTTCCCGCCCCGCTTCTACGTCATCAACCCGACGCTCAAGAACTTCTCGGATCTGTTCTCCCTGATGGCGGACTCGTGGGTCCCGTTCTCCCGTTACATATTCAACACCGTGTTCATCTCGGTGACGGGAACGTTCGGAAACCTGCTTCTCGCTTCGATGGCAGCGTACGCGCTTGCTAAGCAGAAGTTCCCGGGCCGCGACATCATGTTCGACATGGTCGTCAAATCCCTGATGTTCACCTCGACGGTCACGAGCATCGCGACGTTCATCACGATGTCAATCCTTCACTGGGTCGACACATATTTCGCGATAATCATCCCCGCGTTCGGCTACACGCTCGGCCTCTACCTCATGAAGCAGTTCATGGAGACGAACGTTCCGGATGCGACGCTCGAGAGCGCGCGTCTTGACGGTGCGTCCGAGTTCTACGCGTTTTGGGTCATCGCAATGCCGATGGTCAAGCCCGCGTGGCTGACGCTCATCATCTATTCCTTCCAGGGACTTTGGAACTCGGGTTCTTCGATCTACATCTATTCCGAGCAGCTCAAGACTCTTAACTACGCCATATCGCAGATCACGGCGGCAGGTATCGCGCGTGCGGGCGCTTCCGCTGCGGCTACAGTCGTCATGATGGCGGTGCCGATACTTGTCTTCGTCATTTCGCAGAGCAACATCATTGAGACGATGGGCTCGAGCGGCATGAAGGACTGAGGAGGAGAAACGAAATGAAGAGAAAAATCATCAGCATCGGCTTTTCGGTTCTCGTTCTTGTAATGACGGCAATGATGCTCATGACGGGTGTTTCCGCCGCCGCGTATACGACGTATACCTACTCGTATGACGGCTACCCGCTCCAGTCCCCCGATGCATACGTCCCGTCGAGGGTCGTTGATATGGAGACGATCGGGCTGACGAACGACGGCTACGACCTTCGCGATCTTGAGGTCGACAAAGAGGGCAACGTGTATCTCGTCGACGGCAAGAACAATCAGGTCATAGTCACGGACCGTTATTACAGGCTCAAGTTCACGATAAGCTCATTTATCAACGAATACGGCGTACCGGACAGCCTTGCGGCTCCCTCCGGCGTCTGCATCGCGAACGGCTACATCTACGTCTGCGATACTGACAACAACCGTATAGTAATGTTCGATACGGACGGCAACTACTTCAAGATCGTCCCGAAGCCTGAGTCGAATTACTTCGCGGAAGGCTCGCTTTACAGGCCAGTCGCCGTCGCCGTCGATAAGTTCAACAGACTGTTCGTCGTGTCGAGCACGACATACCAGGGCATTATCGTCATGGACGACAAGGCGAACTTCTCTGGCTTTATCGGAGCACAGAAGGTCTCCCTCAATCTTTGGCAGATAATTTGGCGCTCGATACAGACCCAACAGCAGCGCGATCAGTCGGAAGAGTATATTTCGTCTGAGTTCAACAACATAGCGATAGACGACGAGGGCTTTATCTACGTCACGACGTCGTCGATAGATGAAGAAAAGCAGCAGAGCGTCATAGACGCCCGCGACAAGAAGGGCGACTACGCGCCCGTCAAGAAGCTGAACTCCTCCGGTACGGACGTCATGAACAGAAACGGCTTTTGGCCGCCGTCAGGTGAGGTCTCTGTCCTGAGAACGTCCATTTCCGGCACGCCGACAGGAGCGTCCAAGATAATAGACGTTGCGGTCGGACCCGAGGGAACATGGTCCATCATCGATGAGAAGAGAAGTAAGGTCTACACCTACGACAAGAACGGCAACATGCTCTTCATATTCGGCGACTTCGGACAGAAGCTCGGCAACATCCCCGTAAACGGAATTGAGGCCATCACTTACAGCGGAGATCAGATGATGCTTCTCGACAAGCAGAACTCCTCCTTCGTTGTATACAGACGCACAGAGTACGGCAACATACTCGTGACCGCTCTTGAAAACCAAAACAAGCGTCAGTTTGACGCAGCCGTCGTTGACTGGACACAGATCCTCCAGCGCAACAGTAACTTCGACGCCGCTTACATAGGCATAGGCGATGCGCTCTCAAGAAGCGCCGACTACGAGGAAGCGATGGACTACTACAAGTCCGCATACAACGTCGCGAACTACTCCTCCGCATTCCGCGAAGTCCGTAAGGAATGGGTATCGAAGTGGATTTGGACGATACCGATCGTAGTCATCGTCGTCTGCGTGCTTCTCTCCAAATTCTTCAAGTACGCGAACAGGGTCAACAAAGAGACTCAGCTCAAGGTCGGAAAGAAGAGCTTCAAGGAGGAGCTGCTCTACGGCTTCCACCTTATCTTCCATCCGTTCGACGGGTTCTGGGACCTCAAGCATGAGCAGCGCGGAAGCGTCCGCGCCGGCATCGTGTATGTCATAATAACGATACTGGCGTTCTTCTACCAGTCGGTAGGAACGGGCTACATCTTTAACCCGAACGGAACGTACATGAGCATATTCGGACAGATCATTTCGGTCGTCGTCCCGCTCATCCTGTGGGTCGTCGCCAACTGGTGTCTGACGACGCTGTTCGACGGTGAAGGAAGCTTCAAGGACATCTTCATCGCGACGACATACAGCCTGTTGCCCGTGCCGATGCTCGTAATTCCGTCGGTCATATTCAGCAACATACTTGCTCAGAATGAAGGACAGCTCATATCGCTTCTCGTCGGAATAGCGTTCGTTTGGGCCGGAATGCTCATCTTCTTCGGAATGATGGTAACGCATGACTACTCGCTCGGCAAGAATTTCGTCACGACGCTCGGAACGATAGTTGCAATGGCGTTCATCATATTCGTTGCGGTGCTCTTCTCGAGCCTCGTGTCGCAGATGGTGAGCTTCGTCTCAAGCATCATAGTCGAGCTGTCATACCGTGCGTAAACTTAAGGATAGGAGAAAAAGAGTTATGAAAAAAACTGTTAGATTCATATCAGCCCTTCTGACTGTCCTTATGTTGATGAGCTCCGTTGTGATAGTCGGAGCCGCGGAGCCCGCTGAGGGCGTTGAGGACTATCTGACGTATGTGTTCTCCTCCGAGCAGGCGAAGTTAAATTCGATGAAGCTCGAAAGGGAACAGAACGGATACCGCATCTACTGCGACGAGTACACGGGTGAGGTAGCGTTCCAGAAGGTCGCGACCGGACAGACGCTGTTCTCAAACCCCTACGATGTCGGTTCGCTCCCGATAGCGGACGCAACAAAGGAACAACTCCTCTCTCAGATAATAATATATTATCAGACGGCAGAGGGCGAAGAAAAGGACCCGATGACGAGCTATCATGACGCTGTCGTCCAGGGCGGCGGCGCTCAGGTACAGGTCGAGCCCATCAGGAACGGCATACGCGTTGAATACACGATAGGCCGTCAGGAAACGAGACGACTCATCCCGAGAATGATCGAAAAGAGCCGTTTCGAGACCTTGATACTCGAAAACATCACAAACGATTTCGAGAGAGACAAAGCGAAGAACATGTATGTTTACATGGACCCGTATGATGAAACTCTCCCGGAAAAAACGGTCGCCGAAATGAAGGCGAAGTACCCGATAACGAACTCGATGGCGGTCTACATCTGCTCAACGGATATATCCTTCGCAGAGGAAGACAGGCTCGAGTCCATTATCAAGAAGTACTGCCCGGAATACACATACGAGACGCTGGATGAAGACCATCAGATAACGGAATACCAGGGCAGCGCGGACGTTGCGCCGCCGCTCTTCCGCCTCGCGCTTGAGTACACGATAGATGCGAGCGGTCTGAACGTAAGGCTTCCCGCAAACGGTATCCGCTTCGACGATACGGCGTACACGCTGACAAACGTCGACATCCTCCCCTTCATGGGCGCGATAAGCTCTGAGTATGACGGATACTCCTTCATCCCGGACGGCTCCGGCGCAATAGTCGAGGCGAAGAAGCTCGCCGGCGAGAGCTGGGGACGTGAATGCGACCTTTACGGATATGACTACGCTTACCATCAGCTGATGGAGGCTGTCACCAACCCGCAGGAAGAGACAAGGTTCCCCGTTTGGGGCGCCGTGACCGACCGCGGAACGACAACGGTACAGAAGGTCATAAAGCCCGCCACGACGGAGGTTGACCCCGAAACGGGCGAGGAAACGCTCATTCCTGCCGAGACCGAGAGTATTGAGGTCGAGGACAGGAAGGGATACGTTGCGATAATCACCGAGGGTGAATCACTCGCAACGATAAGGCACGTCAACGGCGGCGCTGCACACAAGTATTCATACACATACGCAAGAGTACAGCCGAGACCGTTCGATACCTATAACCTCTCCGAGAGTATAGAAGCGGCGAGCAACGCCGAGTGGACGGTCGTCTCTCCGAGAAAGTACGTTGACAGCTACCGCATAAAGTTCATACTTCTTGACGGTGACGATCAGGCAGAGCTCGCAGGGATCAACGATTACTACGAAACATCGTACTTCGGAATGGCTGAGGCTTACCGTGACTACCTCGAAGAGACCGGTATTCTTACAAGGCTCACCAAGGAAGACGTCAAGGATAAGATCCCGCTCTACATAGAGCTGCTCGGCACGCTCAAGACAACGGAGAAGATATTCTCAATACCCGTTACGGTCGATACGCCGCTGACGACGTTTGAGAACATCAAAACGATGTATGACGAGCTTGCGGCTAAGGGAGTTGACAATGTCAACTTCAAGCTGCTCGGCTTTGCAAACGGCGGCTTGTCCAACGCCGGAGTCCCCTACAACCTGAAGTGGGAAAAGGCGGTCGGAGGAAACAACGGCTTCCGTGAGATCATGGAGTACGCGAAGGAGAAGGGATTTGAACTGTTCCCCGACTTCGATTTCGTCTATGCTCCGAACGACAAGACGTTTGACGGCTTCTCTTACAGGAAGCACGCGGTCAAGACTATAAACGACCAGTATACGAGCAAACGTTATTACGACGCGACGACTCAGAGCTTTACGAGAAACTTTGAGATAGCGATATCGGCATCGACGTTCGATTACTTCTACACGCACTTCGCTAAGGAGTACGAAAAGTACGAACCGACAGGCATCTCGCTCTCCACGCTCGGTATGGACCTCAACTCAGACTTTGACGAGGATGAACCGTACAACCGCGAGGACATCAAGCAGTTCACGACTGACCTGCTTGAGAAGATAGCGGGCAGCTACGACGTCATGGTCGACGAGGGCAACGCTTACACATATAAGTATGTTGACCACATCGTCAACATGAAGTTCGAGAGCAGCCACTTCTTCAATGCGTCTTACTCGGTGCCCTTCAACGGGATCGTGCTCCACGGATTTGTGAACACCGCAAGCACGCCTCTCAACGAAGAGGGCGATATCGAGTCGGCACTGCTCCGCGCAATAGAGAGCGGCTCGTACCTCAACTTCGTGTTCGCATACGAAAATGTTGAGAAACTGAAGCAGGACGACGAGCTCAGCAAGTACTACTCGGTCAGATACAATATTTGGTTCGACGATGTTGTTGAGTACTACAACAAGATCAACGAGGCAATAGGCGATCTGCAGACGGCGCTCATAACGGGTCACGAGTTCATAACAGGACAGCGTGTGCCCGATGCCGACGAGCTTGAAGCAGACAAGAAGGCGCAGGAAGAATACAAGGCCGCGCTTGAGGCTGCAAAGAAGGAAGAAGAGGAAAGAGAATTCCACAAGCTCGAGCTTGAAAAGAACAGGGCAGAGCGCGATACGGGCGCGATGATCGAGGAGATCACGGCGATACTTGAGAGCATGACGGCTTCGAGAGACGCCTTCAACGAGGCGGTGGCAGCACTCGCCGCACTCAAAGACTCCGTAGCGGCTGAGAAGGATGCTCGCGACGCGGCAAAGGCCGCTGCCGACGCAGCACAGAAAGCGGTTGACGACGCACAGGCGGCGCTCGACGCTTCCGAGGCTGAGGACAAGACAGAGCTTGAGGCTGACGTTGCAGCGAAGAAGGAAGCTCTCACAGCAGCACAGAACGCGCTCACCGAGGCTCAGGCGGCGCTTGACGCAAAGGCCGGTGAGGTTGAGTACGAGAAATCGTACAAGGCGGCAGAGAATGCGGCGAAGAAAGTCATAAGCGAAGCCGAAGGCGTTGCGACCATAGTCGAGAACGCGCAGCACAAGGTCGAGATAACGAAGGAACATAAGTCCGCCGCCGCTGTTGCAGCAAACGCTGCAAAGATCGAGTCTGTGGCAGACGAGATCGAAACGCTCAAGACCTCGGTCGAGAACGGGATGAAGACGGTCGAAGACCTCTACTCTCTTGAGGACAAGAAGGAAGAGGCTCCCGAACCGGACGCTCCCGAAACCGACGAACCCGCGGCGGATGAGCCCACGACCGACGAGCCCGCGACCGACGAGCCCGCGACGGATGAGCCCACGACCGACGAGCCCACGACCGACGAGCCCACGACCGACGAGCCCGCGGCGGATGAGCCCACGACGGATGAGCCCGCAGACGAAGAGCCGGATGAGCTCGATACGACATCCAAGTATATCGTCGACGACGGTTCGATCGTTCTTGTGACGTATGAGACCGGCAAGGCGTTCATACTCAACTACAACGAGTTTACGGTATCGGTTACGGTAGACGGAAAGACGTACACCGTGGATGCCTACGACTTCGTTACACTGAACAGGTAAGGAAGGGGGACAGAAAATGAACGCAGAAGCAAAAAAACCGACTAAAGTAAAAGTCGAATCTGCACCTAAGAAGAAAAAGAAGATAGCCTCCCTCGAAAAGAAAAAAGCGAGGATCGGTTACCTCTTTGTCCTTCCCTTCATCATCGGGCTTGTGATAGTATATCTTCCCATGATATATCAGTCGATAAGCTACAGCTTTCAGAGCATGACGACGATACAGGGCGGCGGCGTTAAAATAACGCCGGTCGGCTGGGCAAACTATCAGAACGCGATAATGGTCGACCCGACCTTCACGCAGACGCTTATCGAAGGTATGGGACGCATCATATTTGACGTTCCCGCGATCGTCATCTTCTCGCTCTTCATGGCTATCCTGCTCAATCAGGATATGGCGGGACGCGGACTCTTCCGTGCGATATTCTTCATCCCCGTCATCATAAGCACAGGTCTTATCACCGATATCGACGCCCACAACATTCTGATGCAGAGTGCAGGGCAGGCGATAGATACAGGAACGGAGACGAACACCGTCACACAGATAGTCAATGTCATGGACATTGAGATGCTGTTCGCAAACATGAAGGTCGGCTCCGGACTTGTCACCTATGTTGCGGACCTCGTCAACGACATCTTCAACATAGTAAACCGTTCGGGTGTTCAGATGCTTATATTCCTTGCCGGACTTCAGTCCATCTCGCCGGCTATATACGAGTCCTGCGAGATAGACGGTGCTACCGGCTGGGAGACCTTCTGGAAGATCACGTTCCCGATGATAAGCCCGATGATACTCGTCAACGCCATCTACACTATAATAGACGCGCTGACAAGATCGGACAACACAGTCATGGCGTACATAGATACCGTATACAATTCGCCAGGCGGCAATACGCTTTCGGCGGCAATGTCGTGGATGTACTTCCTCCTCGTCATTCTGCTTATCGCGGTCGTCTCCGGTGTGATTTCCGCATACGTCTTCTATCAGAAGCGTGACACTTAAAGGAGGTACTGAGAATGGATGCCGTTAAAAAAGCCCCGAAGGTAACAAAGGAGTCCAAGAACAAGATCAAGGTCGAGTTTGAAGGACAGCTTTCAGCTTGGGAGCGCTTTAAGCTCAAGGTCTTCTCGATGTACTTCCTCAAGAATGTCGTCGTGCGTATCTGCACATACATTCTTCTTGTGGGAATATCCTACATCATCATTTACCCGTTTATATCGAAGATCGCGACGTCAATAATGTCTGCCGACGACTTCGTCGACGCGACGGTCATGCTCATATCAAAGCATCCGACGCTCGAGACATACAGGGCAATAATCGTCGACAACAGATATTTTGAAGCGATGTTTAATACCGCGGTACTTTCCGCTTCCACGGCGGTAATTCAGATGTTCATCACCTGCCTTATCGCTTACGGCTTCGCGAAGTTCAAATTCCGCGGCAATAAGCTGCTCTTCATGTTCGTTATACTGACGATGGTCGTTCCTCATTCGACCCTCAAGCTCGCGATGTTCATGAAGTTCCGCTACTTCGATATCTTCGGTATATTCAACTTCCTCGGCGGAGGCGTGTTCGAAAGCGTGAGACTTATCAAGTTCACGGAGCTCTCGCTCACGAACACATATTGGCCGTTTATAATCCTCTCGCTTACAGGTCTTGCGTTCAAGAACGGACTCTTCATATTTATGCTGCGTCAGTTCTTCAACGGTGTTCCGGATGAGCTCGAGGAATCCGCCTATATCGATGGCGCGGGCACGCTGAGAACGTTCGTGCAGATAATCCTGCCGCTTTCTGTTCCGATGCTCGTGACAGTCTTCATGTTCGCGTTCTCATGGCAGTGGACGGATAAGTTCTACATAGACACGTTCTTCACGACGACAGGTCCGTACACGCTCCGTCAGATAGCGCTGAAGATACCGTCCTCTCTGACAGACGACGTTCAGTATGCAGGCGGCACGATGTATACCGCGGCTATCACGAATACGAACGGTATTCTGATAATCGCACCGCTGGTGTTCATCTACTGCTTCGCTCAGAAGTCGCTTGTTCAGGGCATAGAGCGTTCCGGTATAACGGGCTAATGACCGCTGACAGATCAAAAAAATATGGGGACACGGGCAAAATCCGTGTCCCCTATTTGGTTTTAGATGCAAAAGCAAAAGAAAGGGCGTCGCGTAAAGGGCGCCCTTTCTTTTGATTATTTTATGCTTTGCCGCTTTGTCAGTCTGTCCTTTTCTCCCCCCAGAAGAAGAGAGCGACGGTTCCGGGACCGGTATGACTGCCTATTGTCGTGCCGATGCTGTTTATCAGAATGTCTCCTTTGATGTGAGGGAATTTTTCCTTCACCATCGAGGCAAGACTCTCAGCGTCGTCGGCGCAGGCGGAGTTGCTCATATATACCTTGTCGGAATAATTCTCCCCGCCGTCGGCGTATTGGAGCATGACGGAGACAGTCTTTTCGGCGGCGCGGCGCCTGCCGCGGAGCTTGTAAACGGGAACGAGCTTGCCTTCGCTTGAGACGTGCAGAAGCGGGCATATGGAGAGCATGCCGCCTATGACTCCCTCGATCTTGCTCACCCTGCCTCCCTTGACAAAGAATGTGAGGTCGGTGGAGTAAAACCAATGATGAACGCGGAGCCTGTTTTCAACGGTCCAGTCGCGCAGCGCGTCGATCGAGTATCCCTCATCACGCAGCTCGGCAGCCTTGTCGACGAGCAGACCGTATCCCGAGGACGCGGCGAGCGAGTCGACGACGTAGAGCTTGCGGTCGGGAAAATCATTGAGCACAGCTTCCGCCGCTTTGCAGGCGCAGGAATACGAGCCCGACAGCCCGGAGGAAAAGGCGATGTGGAGCACGTCGTGTCCTTCCTTCAAAAGGGAGGCGAAAAACTCCGTGTATTCGCCGACGGATACCTGCGACGTGGATGTGTCGGCGCCGTTTGCCATCGCGGTGTAGAAGTCCGAATACGAGACTGTAACGCCGAGGTCGTCGGGGTATTCCTTTCCGTCAAGAAAGAAGTGGAAGGGAAGATACCGGACGTCGATGGAGGCGAGATGCTCGTCCGTAAGGTCGCACGTTGAGCAGCAGCTTATGATGTAATCATGAGAGCCTGACACGAAAGCGCCTCCTTATTCAAGTGAGATGATATAGGGGTAAACGGGCTGATTTCCGCGGATGCTGACGACCTCGCAATCGGGGAGCACCTCGGAAATGAGGGCGGTGACTTCTTCCGCTTCGGAATTTTTCGCGTCCGAGCCGTAGTAGACGGTGCAGAGCTCGGTGTCGGGGAAAGCGGAGACCATATCGCGGATGCAGTCATAAACGCTGTCCGCAGCGTATTTGAGCTGCCCGCCGACAAGACCGATATACTGCTTGCGCTTTACGGCGAGCCCGTCGATATCGGCGTCGCGGACGGCGCGGGTGACCGAAAGCGTCGTGACCGACTTCATCGCGTCGCTCATGCAGTTGGCGTTTTCGGACGGCGAGCGCGAGGAATTGAATGCCATAAGGGCGGAAACGCCTTCGGGGATCGTCGTCGTTTCAACAACGATGACATCGGTGTCTTCGAGGATCTCGGCGGTCTGTTTTGCCGCCATAATGATGTTCTTGTTGTTGGGAAGAATTACCGCGGTGTCGCAGGGCGTCGAACGTATTGCGCGGAGAATGTCGTCCGTGCTGGGGTTCATGCTTTGCCCGCCGGATATGACGGCGTCTGCCCCGAGCTCATGGAAAAGGTCCGACATTCCGTCGCCGGAGACGACGGCGAAGATGCCGTAGGGCTTCTTTTCCGGTCTGTCTTCAAGCTCGTGCAGCTCCTCGAGCTCGTCAGCGTCGCTCTTATTTCCGCTTCCGCTTTTCACAAGTCCCGAATGCTGGAGACGGAGATTTTCAATCTTTGCGTCTCTGAGCGTGCCGATGAAGAGCGAACGGCAGAGCACTTCTATCGGCTCGTTTGAATGGACGTGCAGCTTGAATATCTCGTCGTCATATGTCATAACGATGCTGTCGCCGACCGTCATAAGATAGTCGTGCAGCTCTTTTATTTTCTCTTCCGTGACGGAGGGGTCGCGGTCGAAGAGGCAGAGCGTTTCAAATCCGAATTTAATCTCTTCGTTGTCAAATTCGCTGAAATCGGCGGCGCTGTTCGTCATGACGGGGGACGAGACCTCGGCGGCGTCTGCGAGCGCCTCGCCGTGCAGCGTTCTCCTCATGCCGTCGAGAATGCGGACAAAGCCGTATCCGCCGGAGTCAACGACTTTTGCGCGGCGGAGAACGGGCAGCATTTCGGGCGTCTTGGCAAGAACGCGCTCGGCCTCGCCGTAGAAGAAGTCGAGAAGCTCGGCAACATCCTCGGTGTCGGCATCCTTGGCGCAGCATTCGCGCATGACGGTCAGTATCGTGCCCTCAACGGGATTTGCAACGGCGGATGCCGCGGACTTCGCGCCCTCGCGGAATGCATTTGTCAGAAGGTGTGCGTCCGCAGACTCGGATGATGCAAGTACCTTTGCGATGCCGCGGAAAAAGAGGGAGAGGATGACGCCGGAATTTCCGCGGGCGGCGCGCATCATGGCTTTTGAGGCGGCTGCCGCGACGTCGGGTAGCGGACCGTCGCCGATGGAGGTGACGGAGCCTATCGTCATGCTCATATTTGTGCCCGTGTCTCCGTCCGGAACGGGGAAGACGTTGAGGCTGTTCGTCGCTTCACGGTTTATCTCGAGATTTGCCGCGCCGCCGCGGAGCATCTCGAGATAACGTGCGCCGTCAATGGTGTTCGTTATCGTGATGACAGAACTCATTTTTTATCCGAAAAGAGCGTGTGTCCGATGAGATATCCGAGAAGAAGGAATGCGGCGCATACAACGGACATGTTTATGGTATTCCGGCGGCGAATACGGCGCGCTATTTTGGAATAATGGTATTTTCCGTGCGAGCCGGTCTCCTGAAGGGAGATGGGGATCCTGTTATAGTTGCGGTAGTAGTAGCGGCACTCTTCGCACTCCGCGAGATGTTCCTCGACCATTTCGGACGTCTCTTTCGACGCCTCGCCGTCAAGGTAAAGCGGAAGCACGTCGCGGACGATATTGCAGTTAGTCTTACTCATTGTCGATCAAAGCCTCCTTGATATATTTTTTGGCGCGGTGATAAATCACCTTTGCAGAGCTGACGGAGATGTCGAGCTTGCGTGCGATCTCGGCATACGGCAGCTCACCGAACGTGCGGAGCAGGAATACTTCTCCGTATTTTTTCGGCATACTCTCAAGCACCGAGAGTATGTCCGCGACCTCTACCTCCCGCATGATGCGGTAGCCTGGCTCATCCGTGAGCGGGGCCTCGGGGTCGCTGACGTAGAGGTCTATTTTCATTACCTCGTGCTTTGTGCGCCGCAGGTGTTTCAGGAACATGTTCTTCGCGATGGCGGCGAGCCATGTGAACATCTCGCACTGCCCGTTATAGCGCGACAGTGAGAGGTATGCCTGAAAGAAAGTCTCCTGTGTCAGATCCTCAGCAGTCTCCGCCGAGCGGCAGAGCTTATAGAGGAAGGAATAGACGCGTCTGTAATTGTCGCGGTATATCCGTTCGAATTCAGCCTCAGAACTTTTCACGTTTTTCCTCCTTTTCATCTTCTTGTTTCACAAAGTTAATACCCAAAGCGGAAAAAAGGTTACAGAATTTTTTTGCTGACGCTAATTTTTGTGCGACTTGTCAGCAAAAAGTACTGCCCATATACAATTATAAGGCGAAATTACGGATAAGTCAATCAAAATATGCGTTTCTCGCTTGACTTTTCGCGTCGGGTGTATTAATATATGTATGTAGAGTACCTTAAAATACAAGTGAGGAAAGATAACGATGAAAAGCTATGAGATTACGATCTGCGGTCTGAAAAGAACGCTCCCGCTTTGCCCGTTGACGGAGGACATGTATATCGGCTCGTTTGTCACGTTCGGCGACCCCGAACTGACGACGGCGTGCGCCGAGGAGCTGCTCCGCCGCGCTCCCGAATACGATTTTATCCTGACTGCGGAGTCAAAGGGCATCCCGATAGCGCACGAAATGTCGCGCCTTGCGGGGAACCGCCGCTACTTCCTCGCGAGAAAGAGCCCGAAGCTCTATATGTCCGGTGTGTTTGAGGTCAGCGTACGTTCCATTACGACGGCGAAGATACAGAAGCTGTATCTCGACCAGGCAGACGCCGACGAAATGAGAGGGAAAAAGATACTTATAGTCGACGACGTCGTCTCTACAGGCGAGTCGCTGAACTCGCTCGAATATCTCGTTGAGAAGGCGGGCGGCGAGGTCTGCGGACGCATGTGCATAGTCGCCGAAGGAGACGCCGCAAAGCGCGACGATATCAGCTATCTTGCGTATCTTCCGCTGTTCGACGCGGACGGAAATCCCGTTGCGTAAATCATACCGAAAAAAATCGGGGGAGGACTTTTTAAAGCCCTCCCCCGATTTATTTTTGTATCAGGAATATCTGCCTTTATATTTTGCCTTGTTGTGAAGGTACACGGCTTTCGCAAGAACGAAGATCACGGTGAATACGACGGCGGAGATGACGGTGGCGATAAAGAAGCGCCCGGTAGCAAAGCTCTTTATTCGCTCGAGCGTGTAGAGAAATTCACTTCTTGCAACGGCGACCGTCGTCACGAGCTCGACGTTGCCGACTATCTCGTCGTTGTACATGATGGTCAGAACGCCCGCAGGCTCCCCCTCCGCCACAGGCGCCGTCAGCGTGTCGTATGTAGTCTTCCGGCTGCGCGTGACCTCGTGCTCGAGGTCGGCGTCCCGCGGAAGATATAGTACGAGCGAGCCCGATGTCGCAAGCGAAACAAAGTCCGTCGTGCCCGACAGCGTCACGGGGATGTCGCATATGACTTCGCCTTCTTTGACGACCGTGATGTTGGCGTATGATTCAAACGCGAAGTTGAGCAGCTTTGCAGCTTCTGTGTAGGAGTAGATGACGTCGTTTTCAGTATCGGCGCCCGCCCCCATAACGACGGCGAGATACGTCAGCCCGTCGCGGCATGCGGTCGTGACGATGCAGTAGCCGCCCTGTGCCGTCGAGCCCGCATTCATGCCGGAGGCGTCGGGATAAAAATACTTGCTGACGCTGTTTGCGGCGACGAAATAATTGCGGTTATATACGTTGCGGTATTCGCTCTTGTTCGTCCCGTCTATGACGTATTTCGAGGTAGACGTTATCTCCATGAAGAGCGGAATGTTGTACGCGGTGAGCGCGATCTTTACAGTATCAGCCACCGTCGTATACATGTCGTAGTCATGAAGCCCCGACGGGTTCGTGTAGTGCGTGGCATCCGCGCCGAGGTCGTGCGCGCGCCTGTTCATCAGACCGACGAATTCTTCAATTGACCCTGCGATATGAATGGCGAGAATGTGGGCGGCGTCGTTGCCTCCGCCGACGAGCATCGCGTAGAGCAGCTGCTCCACCGTCAGCTCCTCGCCCTCCTTGAAGCCTATTTTGTTGCCGGCGACGCCGTCGAGCATCTCCTTTGTGACTGTCACGACCTCTGAAAGTCTGCCGCCGAGCTGTTCTATGGCAATTATGCCCGTCATTATCTTGACGGTCGAGGTCGGATAGAGGGTTTCGTTCGCGTTGTAGGAGAGGACGGTGAAATCGTTCTCTATATTGTATAGATACGCGCCGCCGACGTGGTCTGTCTCAAGCCCGACCTGCTCGGGCGTCGCCGAGTCGCGGCTCGATATCGCGCCGACCGGCAGCGGAGACAATAAAAAAAGGCAGACAAAAAAGAGCGCCACAAGCCGCGCCGCAAAACTGCGGCGCGGCAGGGAAGCCTTATTATCAGCTTTGCCGTTAGTCATAAAACAAAAAATGATCCTCCTGCCGCGCGTGAAACCGAACTTTTGTCCTCAGACGTTGAGATAGCATTTCACGAGCTCGTTTAAAAGCTCGTCGCGGTCGATCTTGCGTATGAGCGCGCGCGCCCCGTTGTGGTTTGTGATATACGTCGGGTCCTCGGAGAGGATATAGCCGACGATCTGATTTATCGGGTTGTAGCCCTTTTCCACAAGTGCGTCATAGACGGAACGGAGCACGGCGTGCATTTCCTGCTTCTCGCGTCCGAGCGCCGAAAACGTTAAAGTTTCTTCCTTGATGTCCTTCATTTTATTGCTCCTCGCTTCGCGCATTATGCGCGAACGTTTTTTATGGGAGAGCTCCCGCTTACGGCGGCGGGATATGACCTCTCAACATATATTATATCTTAATAAAAACGTGTTTTCAAGTGGAAATATGATTATTTCGCCATATACGTCTGCTTTTCGTCCCGATTTTTTGTTTGGGGTTGTAAAAGCGGCGGTTTGGTGGTACAATAAATTTACGATAATTGATATTCGTCAAGGAATGGTGATCATTATGTCCGCAATAAAACTCACGAAAGATAATTACGACAGCGTCGTCGGCAGCTCGAGCGTTCCCGTGCTCATAGATTTTTGGGCGACGTGGTGCGGTCCGTGCCGGATGATGTCCCCCGTTGTGGAGGAGCTCGCGGACGAGGCGGACGGGAAATTTCTCGTCTGCTCCGTAAACGTTGACGATGAGCCGGAGCTTGCACAGAAGTTCTCTGTCAACGTCATCCCGACCTTCGCCGCCGTAAAAGGCGGAGAGGTGACGGGGACGTGCGTCGGCGTCCGCCCTAAGGCTGACCTTGCGGCGCTCGTGGAGTAAAGTGAGCCTAAGGGAAAATAAGGGATAGAGCTGCTTAAAAAAGCGGCTCTATCCCTTTATTTTGCTCTTTTTTTCATATCGTCTATTATGACCTGAAGATGTGAAAGCTCTTCATCCCCGAGCCCCGAGGTGTCGAGCGTGCGGTGCTCGCTGCGCCCGAGAAGAAAGTCGGTGGTGACGCCGAAAAAATCCGCGATGCGGACAAGCATCTCTATCGACGGCAGAATGTTTTCGTTTTCCCAGTTGGACACGCTCTGCTTGCTGACGCCGATTCGTTTGCCGAGATCTTCCTGATTGATTCCGCGCAGCGCGCGAAGCGATTTTATATTGCTCCCGAGCATCGTTTTTGTCTCCGAATTCAAATATTACAATATATTTTTACAAAAATACTTGACAAAATCAAAATATTTTAGTATTGTAATATTGGACTAAATCGAATTTGGAGGAAAAAATGAAAACATTCAAATTAGTCATCGGTATCATCTGCTGCGTACTGCCGTTTGTGATCTTCTTTCAGTCATGCGCGGCGGGCGTGGTAAACACTATGGAGGATAGCGGAGAGGTGAGCGGTTCGGCGGGCTTTTTTGTCGGCGTGCTGATGCTCTCCGGCGGCATCGTCTCAATAGCGGCACGCAAAAAACGCGGAGGCGCGATAGCGAACGTCGTCCTATTCGCGCTTGCGGCGCTTATAGGCTTCCCGAACTCGGGGACGTTTTCTGATCTTGCGATATGGGCGGGTCTTTGCGTCGTTATCGCCGTTATTAACGTGATCTCGATATTTACGCAGCAGTTTGAATGAGCCAAAGAGCAAAACAAAATCGGGAGCCGGAAAACCGGCTCCCGATGATTTTCTTGTAGCGCTTATTCGTCGTCCTCGACCTTCGCCTCGGCGATGATCTTTTGGGCGATGTTGCCCGGGACCTCCTCGTAGCGAATGACCTCGAAATCGTAGTGACCTCTGCCCTGCGTCATGGCGCGTAGGGCGACGGTGTAGTCCATCATCTCCGCCTTCGGAGCTTCCGCCTCGATGACGGTGTAGCCCTTCTTGCCTTCCCACGGGCTCATGCCGAGCACTCTGCCGCGGCGCTTGCCGTTCAGGTCGCCCATAATATCGCCGACGATGGCGTCTGGAATGTAGACCTTGAGCGCGCCGACGGGCTCGAGGATGACGGGGTTCGCCTGCGGCAGACCGGCCTTATATGCGAGGCGCGCGGCGAGCTTGAACGAAATTTCGTTACTGTCGACCGGGTGGTAGGAGCCGTCGAAGAGGTCTGCGGCGAGGTGAACGACGGGATAGCCCGCGAGCACGCCGTGCTGCATCGCCTCGAGAAGACCCTTCTCGACTGCGGGGTAGTACTGCTTCGGCACTGTGCCGCCGACGACGCTCTGTGTGAACGTCAGACCCTCGTCGTCGCCGGGAGCGAACGTCATCTTGACGTGACCGTACTGACCGGAACCGCCGGACTGTTTCTTATGCTTGCCTTCAACGGAGACGCGCTTCTTTATCGTCTCGCGGTACGCGATCTTCGGGGCGATCAGGTTGACGGAGACGCCGTAGCGCGACTTCATCTTGGAGACGACGACGTCAAGGTGGATATCGGACATGCCGTAGAGGAGCATCTGCTTTGTCTCTGCGTTGTTCTCATACTTGAGCGTGAGGTCTTCCTCGAGCAGTCTTGAAACGCCCGTCGAGATCTTGTCTTCGTCACCCTTTGAGGAGGGCTCGATTGCCTGGCAGAGGAACGGTGTCGGGAACTCTATCTTCTTGTAGGGCTCGGAGCCGCCGAGCGTGTTGTTGGTGTTGGTGTTCGTCAGCTTCGATATCATGCCGATGTCGCCAGCCGCGAGTTCGTCGACTTCTGTCTGCTTTTTGCCGCGCGCGGTGTAGATGTGGGAGAACTTCTCCGTTACGTCTGTGTCAAGGTTGCGTAAAGAGGAGTCGCGGCGCAGCGTGCCGGACATGACCTTGAAGAACGACTGCTTGCCGAACGAGTCTGCGACCGTCTTGTATACGAAAACGGACGTGTCGCCGTTTTCCTTGACGCCGCCCTTTGCCGCGATCGGGTTCGGGAACGAGCCGATGAGGGCGTCGAGCAGTGTCGTGATGCCCCAAAGGTTCGTGGCGGAGCCGCTGTAAACGGGGACTATCGACTCGTCGAGAATGCCGGCGTGGATGGCCTCAAACGCTTCCTCGCGCGTTATGGGCTCCTCCATGAGTATCTTTTCCATGAGCTCCTCGCTCGTCATCGAGAGCGAGTCGTAAAGCACGGTCTTGTATTCGTCCGCCTCCGCGGCAAATGACGCGGGAATCTCGCATTCGACGGCTGCGCCCTTCTTCGGGTCGTAGGTGTACGCCTTCATGTCAATGAGGTCGGCGAACATCCCGCGCTGAGCCGTGACGGGGACGACGACGGGGCAGACGGATATGCCGAACATATCGCGGAGCTGATCGAACACGCGGTGAAAGTGCGCGTCGTTGTCGTCGGTCTTGTTGACGAAAAACGCCTTCGGGATGTCGGCCTCGGTGGCGTTGTCCCAGGAAAGCTCGGTGCCGACCTCGACGCCCGCCTTCGCGTCGACGAGGATGACGGCGCTGTCGGCGGCGAAGAGGGCTTCCTTGACTTCGCCGACGAATTCGAGATAGCCGGGCGCGTCGAGAATATTTATTTTCTTGCCCTTGAGCTCGACGGGAACGAGAGAGGTCGAGAGCGAGTAGCCGCGCTTTATCTCTTCGGGGTCATAGTCGCTCGTCGTGTTGCCGTCCGTCGTTTTGCCCATTCTGTCGATGGCGCCGGTGACGTAGAGCATCGCCTCGCAGAGGGAGGTCTTGCCCGAGCCGCCGTGCCCGAGGAGGGCGATGTTGCGTATGTCGCTTGATTTGTAAGCTGCCATGTTTTTGGTTTCTCCTTCGGTTATATGTGATTATCAATTTCGTACATCAGCACGGGCGCGACGTGCCCGTTACTTATCAATTATACACGATTGACGTTTTATATGCAAGGGGTGTTTCTTCATTTTCAATGATTTTTTTGCTGCCAAGAGCGAATTTTTGCACAAAAAGACGATTTCACGCGCCGCGGACTTTTTAGGTCCCCTTATTTTCGTCTGCGGTATTGTGATTTCAAGCGGAAAATGGTATACTTTCGTTGCGATATGAAAACATTAAGGAGAGTTTTTCACTATGCCGATAACATTCCATCCCGAAAAAAAGATATTCAAGCTCGACACGTCTGCCTCGTCATACATATTCAAGATAGGCGAGGGCGGCTACGTCATGGGGCTTTACTGGGGCGAAAAGCTCTACGAGGCGGACGTCGACTATCTGACCGTCCGCGAGGGGCACGATTCAAACGTGCCGCTCTCCGCATCCGTGCCGGACTGGCGCTTTTCGCCTGACACGATGCAGGCGGAGTACCCGGCTTACGGCACGGGGGATTTCAGGCTCCCCGCCGTTATGATAAGGAACGCGGCGGGCAACTGCGTCACGGACTGCCGCTGCAGCGGGCACAGGATATCGCGCGGAAAAAAGCCCATACCCGGCATCCCGTCGACATACGCGTCGGATGATGAGGCCGAGACGCTCGAGCTTTTCTGCCGCGACGTTACGGGCGCGGAGTTCACGCTCGTATACACGGTGTTTGAGGATTCCCCGGTCATGACGCGGCACGCCGTCGTGAAGAACGGCTCGGACGCTCCCATATGGGTGGAAAAGGCGGCGTCGATGTGCGTGGATTTCACGCATCCTGCGGGATTTGAGCTTCTGCACCTTTGGGGCTGCTGGGCGCGCGAGAGGCGCGTTGAGAGGCGTCCGCTCGGTCACGGCATAACGAAGATATCGAGCGGCAGGGGCGCCTCCGGGCACTATCACAACCCGTTTGCGGCGCTCGTTTTGCCCGGCACAGACGAGGAGCACGGCGACGCGTACGGCTTCAATCTCGTTTACAGCGGTAATTTTGCGATAGAGGCGGAGGTCGACGCCTTCGGGCTGACGCGCGTCGTCTGCGGCATAAACGAGGACGGCTTTTCATGGAAGCTCGACCCGGGCGAAGAATTTTACACGCCCGAGGTCGTGATGACGTATTCGTGCTCCGGTCTCGGCGGGATGTCACAAGCGCAGCACCGCTTCTACCGCCGCCACCTGCTCGAGAAAAAATGGCTCGCCTCGCCGCGCCCCGTCGTTGTAAACAACTGGGAGGCGACGTATTTCGACTTTGACGCCGACAAGCTCGTCGACATCGCGCGCGACGCCAAGGCGCTCGGCTTTGATATGCTCGTCGTCGACGACGGCTGGTTCGGCAAGCGGAACGACGACAGCTGCTCGCTCGGAGACTGGGTCGTAAACGAGGAAAAGCTGCCGGGCGGCATGGGAAAGCTCGCCGAGAGGATAGGGGAGTTCGGCATGGGGCTCGGGCTGTGGTTCGAGCCGGAGATGGCGAGCCTCGACAGCGACCTTTACCGCGCGCACCCGGACTGGTGCATACATACCGAGGGCAGAGACATGTCGATAGCGCGCCGCCAGTATGTGCTCGACCTTTCGCGCGAGGATGTTTGCGATTACATCGTCAACTCTCTTTGCAGCGTGCTCGGCTCGGCGGATATAAAATACGTCAAGTGGGATTTCAACCGCAATCTTACCGAATATTCCTCCGCTATCCTGCCTGCCGACAGGCAGGGGGAGCTTTTCCACCGCTATGTTCTCGGACTCTACTCCGTCGTCGGAAGGATAAAGGAGCAATTTCCCGACGTGCTGCTTGAGGGCTGCGCCTCGGGCGGCGGGCGGTACGACCCCGCGATGCTCGCGCTTTTCCCCCAGTACTGGACGAGCGACGACACCGATCCGATCGAGAGACTGTACATACAGTACGGCACGTCGATGGCGTATCCGGCGTGCACGATGAGCTGTCACGTTTCGGCGTCGCCGAACCATCAGACGGGGCGGAAAACGCCGTTTTCGACGCGGTGCGACGTTGCGGCGGCGGGTATTTTCGGCTATGAGCTAGACCCGAGGGCGCTTTCGGAGCGCGAGCGCGAGGAGACGAAACGGCGCGTCGCCGAATACAAAGCGCGCCGCCATATCGTGACAAATGGCGACCTCTACCGCCTCATCCCGCCGGACGGCGACGAGTGCGCGTGGATGTATGTGACGGAAGACAAGTCGGAGGCGCTATTCACATATGTCAGGATAAAGACGATGATAGCGCCCGTCGCGTTCGTCCGTCTGCGCGGGCTCGACCCCGACCGAACATATGTCGACGGAGACGGCAGGCGTTATCTCGGCAGCACGCTGATGAGAGCGGGCATAAACCTCACCGGCGGAAGACGCGACGCCGAGAGCGTTACGGTGTATTTTAAGGCGGAATAATATTCTCGGGGGGAGAAACTTTTGCAAAAGTTTCTCCCCCCGAGCCCCCCTCTTCAAAAACTTGTGCTGAGGGAATTTCACTTTTGAGAGAGTTTTGCAACCGGCGGTTGAGAGCGGTATCCGACAAAGATAGTGAAAAAAGCGCCCGTTTTTGTTGACATTTGGGCGCTTTTTGATTTACAATATGTGACGGCACAGCGAATGAAGAAAGGAGACATAAAGCAAACAATGAAAAACACGGTTTCTTTATCGGAACGGAAAATAATGAAATACAGGAAAGGAGGCATCGAGTTGCTCTTGCGGAGTTGGAGGGAAAACAGCATTACAAGATGAGGCGATAGCTTCGGTAACTGCCGATCGTCGCCTCAATTTTTATATTGAAAGGAGATCGGTATCCCGGAAAAAATATGCCCGGGTACGGGACGCCACGCTGCGAAATAAATTCGGCGAAAAACGGCATCCCCAAAAATAAAATGAATACACTATTAAGAAAGGCAAAAAACATACTTTGGCTCATAAAGCCGTATTGGAAGTACGGGAAATGGGTCATTATCTACGGGCTCATACATAACGGACTGATCTGTCCGCTGGGCGACCTGCTCTACGTTTACACGCCGCAGATCGTGGTGGATGCGCTCGACGCCGGCCGCGGAATCGCGTACGTCGCCTTGCTGACAGTGGCGCTCTACGCAATATCGTTTGTGACATACGCGGCGTCCGATTATTACTGGGAGCTGCTTAACAAGGTAGGAAGCGAGCGCGCGAGGCTGAAGATAAGAAAGCTCGTTTACGACAAGGCGGAGGCGACTGACTACGCGAAAATAGACGACCCGGACTTCTACGACAAATACAAGTGGGCGCAGGACAATTTCACGTCAAAATCTCAGGACGCAGTCAATATGTGCAACAACCTCATAAGGGGCATTATGTGCATACTGACGCTCGCGTCCGTCATCGCGACCGTGTCGCCGTGGGCGATCGTCATCGTTACGGTGTACGCCTGCCTGCGCCTGCCCGTCAACGCGCGCATGAACAAATACGAGATCGCTCGCGACGAGGCCGTCGTTCCGTTTGACAGGAGGCTCGATTACGTCCACAGGCTCTTTTATATGAAGGACTACGCCGCCGACCTGCGCTCGACGAGGCTGCCGGAAATTTTCCGCCGCCACTACGACGAGCAGTCGGAGGAGAAGCTCGTCGTAGTGAAAAAGTACTCGAAAAAGGTGCTGTGGCTCGACATTCTGCTCTACGCGCTCTATGAGATATCGCAGTGCCTCATCATGCTGCTTATCGTATGGTCGTTCTATCGCGGGGACATAAAGAGCTCCGCCGTGCTCGTCACGATGTTCATGGCGGCGGGCAATCTCGCCGGCGACCTCTGGGATATCACGGCGGTAGTGAAGGATTATGACAGGCTCTCGGGGTATTCCGAGCGCATACGCGCGTTTTTCGATATGCCGTCCGTTATCGAGAGCTCGCACGGAGAGGTTTCCGTTCCCGACGGGGAGTTTTCGCTCGAGCTGCGTGACGTCGGCTTCAGATATACCGAAAGCGGACCATTCGTGCTTCGCCACCTGTCGCTCAAAATAGCGCCAGGGGAGAGACTCGCCGTCGTCGGCGAGAACGGAGCCGGAAAATCGACGCTTCTGAAGCTGCTCCTGCGTCTCTACGATGTGACGGAGGGGGAGATACTCGTAAACGGCGTCAACATAAAGGAATACGACCCGCACGAGCTGCGCGCCCGCGTCGGCGTCGCGTTTCAGGACACGAATGTCTACGCGATGTCGATGAGGGAGAACATCGGTCTCTGCCATGAGTTCGGGGACCGCGACATAGATAGTATCATCGGGCAGTTCGGCGTCGACAGGATACTGGAGAAAAACGGCGTCGACGTCGACTGCGAGATGACGAGGGAGTTTTCGGAGCGCGGCGTCGTCGTGTCGGGCGGCGAGGCGCAGAAGCTGGCGCTCACGCGCCTTCTGACGTATCCGTTCGGGCTGTATCTGCTCGACGAGCCGTCGTCCGCGCTCGACCCGTTGGCGGAATACGAGATGACAAAGACCATCGTCGGCAAGGCGGCGGGGAAGACGACGCTTCTCATAGCGCACCGCCTGTCCTCCGTCCGCGAGATGGACAGGATAGTCCTCATCTCGGGCGGGGTCGCCGCCGAGAGCGGCACTCACGACGAACTGATGAGAAAGAACGGCATATACGCCGCGATGTTCCAAAAGCAGGCGGAGGGCTACCGCGAGTGATCGCAGATAAGATTTATGAAAGAGCGAACCGACCGCCGCAAATTCGGGTGCGGTCGGTTCGCCGAACATTTCTACGTTTTAACTAAAAAGCGCCGTTTGCTTTTGTGAAGAAATACCTATTTTATTTTCGATGCGTTTGTGATACAATAATAGTGAACTCTGCGGAGCACGTGACAGCCCGGTTATTTAAACCCACGAAAGATTAAATGGGGTCTCGTTTCAGTCGGTGTCGATGCAGGCCTCCCGCTCGCCGGATCCGCTTACTTTATGTAAGCCGACAGCGACGGACGTTGGAAGCTCAAAAGCCGACAGAGCAGACATACCAGCCTTGCGAGAGCAGGGTTTCTAATCGCCGGGATGCACGACCCTCGCGGGGTTTTTTATATCGAAACAAACGGGGACGCCTAAGGGCGCCCCCGTTTGCAATGCGCGCGGCAAAAATATTGCGCCCGATACTTGATTTTTCCTCCCGGATGTATTAAAATACATGATAGAACGAAAACCAAAAGGGAGTTTATAAAAATGGCACTCGTAACAACAAAGGAAATGTTTGCGAAGGCTTATAACGGCGGATACGCCGTCGGCGCCTTCAACGTCAACAACATGGAGATCATCCAGGGCATCACAGAGGCCGCGATAGCACAGAAGTCGCCGCTTATTCTTCAGGTTAGCAAGGGCGCCCGCAACTACGCGAAGCACGCTTATCTCATGAAGCTCATCGAGGCGGCGCTCATAGACGCGCAGGAGTCCGCGGGATTTGATCTTCCGATCGCGGTCCACCTCGACCACGGCGACACGTTCGAGCTCTGCAAGTCCTGCATAGACGGCGGCTTTACCTCCGTCATGATAGACGGCTCGTCGAAGAGCTTCAAGGACAATATCGAGCTGACGAAGAAGGTCGTCGAGTACGCGCACGCAAACGGCGTCGTCGTTGAGGCCGAGCTCGGCACGCTCGCGGGCGTCGAAGACGAGGTCAAGGTCTCGGCTGAGGATTCGTCCTACACGAAGCCCGAGCAGGTCGAGGAATTCGTCGGCGCTACGGGATGCGACTCGCTCGCTATCGCCATCGGCACGAGCCACGGCGCATACAAGTTCAAGCCCGGCACGAAGCCGCAGCTCAGATTTGACATACTCGAGGAAGTTTCAAAGCGTCTGCCCGGCTTCCCGATAGTCCTCCACGGCTCGTCCTCCGTTCCGCAGGAATTCGTGAAGGAGATCAACGAAAACGGCGGCAATATGCCCGGCGCGATCGGCGTTCCCGAGGATCAGCTCCGTCACGCCGCATCGATGGCTGTCTGCAAGATCAACATAGACTCCGACCTCCGCCTTGCGATGACGGCGTCTATCCGCAAGTACTTCAACGAGCATCCGGATCACTTCGATCCCCGTCAGTACCTGAAGCCCGCCCGCGAGGCGATAAAGGCTATGGTCGAGCACAAGATCGTGGACGTTCTCGGCTCGAACGGCAAGGCGTAAGCACAAAATAAAAACGCATAAACTGCGGGGACGCCGCGCGCCTTGACGGCGCCCGGCGTCCCCGCATCCCTAAAAAGGAAAAGAAGCAAAGAAGAAAAGGACAGATGAGCTGGAAAGAGACATACCGCGTGATGTCGCATGACGTCAACATGAAGGGGACGTTCCGCGCCGCCGCGATGATGAGATATATGCAGGAGACCGCGTACCGCCACATGAACGGCACGGGACCCGCCGAGGAGGTGCTCCGGCAGGAGGGAAGAGCGTTTCTGCTTTCGCGAATCGCGCTGAACGTGACGGGCACAGTAAGGCACGGTGACAGCTTTGAGCTTGAGACGTGGGCGGAGGAGAGCTCGGGCATCAGCTTCGGGCGCGCGTTCGTGCTTCGCACGTCGGGTGGGGAGCCGTTCGCGGAGGCGCGCTCCGTGTGGGTGCTTTACGATTTTAACGAGCACCGCATAATGAGGATATCGGAATTCGAGCATAATTACGGCTCTGAGCCGCCGCATGAGATGGAGCTGCCGAAGCGGCTCACTATCCCGGACGGGACGAAGTTCATTCAGACGGGGGAGCACCGCGTCAGCTATGCGGACATCGACGTCAACGGTCACATGAACAATACGGTCTACGCCGACGTTTTGTGCGGCGAGATACCGGAGATACGCCGCGGCGAGGCGCGGGTCGGCTCTCTCTATATAAATTACAGCAACGAATGCAGGCTCGGAGGCGTCATCGCCATCGGACGTGGCGGCGCTCCTGGCGACTGGTATTTCAAGACGTACCGCAGCGACGGAAAGCACAACGTCGACGCGAGGATAACGACCATATGAGCAAGGCGGCGGTGATATCGCGCGACAGGGAGCTCGCCGCCGTCGCCGCCCTTTGGCTCGGAGACGCCGGCATAAGGACGGAGGTTTTTCCGACGGCGGAAGAGGCGGCGTCGTCGGACGCCGAGCTCTTTATCACGGACGGGGACGCGCCCGAAGGAAAAAAGGCGCTGTTCATCGTTTCGGAGAGAAAGGCGGCGGGCGCTGTGGGGCGCACGCTTTTGCGCCCGTTTTCGCAGACGGAGCTTTTGACGGCGGCAAGAGAGCTTTTGAGCGGCGCGCCGAGGGAGCTTTTCTGCGACGGCGAAAAAATGCGCGCCGTATGTTGCGGCGCGTCCGTAAGTCTTACGAAAAAGGAGCTGCTTCTGCTTCAGCTGCTTTTGGAGCGGGGCTCGCGGGGCGTGACGCAGGAGGAGGCGTCCGCGATAGCGAGGCGCGACGGCGGCTCCGCCGAGACGAACGCCGCAAACGTGTATATCCACCGCCTGCGCCGCAAGCTGACGGAACTCACCGGCGAGCCTGTCATAAAGACCGTGCGCGGGATAGGATATGTGATAGAATAATAATCTTTTGGGGGGAGGCGCTTTTGAGAAAAAGCGCCTCCCCCCGAAGATTATATCAATTATTCACACGGAACCAAAGCGTTGCGCGGAAGAGGTCGGCGTTTGTTTCGAGGGAAAGCGTGCCGCCCTGAATCTCGGCGAGGCTCTCGGCAATCGAGAGACCGAGACCGCTGCCGTCCGTGTGGCGCGAGGCGTCGCCGCGGACGAAGCGCTCCTTAAGCTCCTTCGGGTCGATGTCGAGGGGCTCGCGGGATATGTTGGTCACGGAAATTCCCGCAAAACCGCCGCTGACGACGAGCTCGAGATAGACGCGCGTGCCGGGGAGGGAATACTTCGCGGCGTTTGAGATGAGATTGTCTATTATCCGCGCCGTGTGTCTTCCGTCCGCCATGACGGTGACGTGAGTGTCTGTGCCCTTGACGACGGGAGTCAGTCCCGCAGCCTCGAGCCTGTCGCCGTATTCGCCCGCCGCCTGAGAGAGGATGAGGGAGAGATCGCAGGGCTGAAGGTCGACGGCGAGCACCCCGGAGGACGCCTTTGACGCCTCGATAAGATCCTCCGTCAGCCGCCTCAGCTTCTGCGACTGTCTGTCGAGCACGTCGACGTAGGAGCGCGCCGTTTCGGCGTCAAGGTCGGGAGATTTCAATAGATCGACGTAATTTATTATCGAGGTGAGCGGCGTTCTTATGTCGTGTGAGACGTTCGTGATGAGCTCCGTGCGGAATCGCTCGCTCTTGAGGCGCTCCTCGACGGCATTTTCCATGCCGACGCCGATGTTGTTGAGATCCTCCGCGTGCTGACGGTAGTCGCCGAAAAGTCCCTTCGTATTAAGCCTGTACGAGAGATCCCCGGAGGAGAAATGCTTCCCCGCGCGGCGAAGTACGCTCATGCACCATGCGCGGTAGCACGCCAATACGACGAGAGCCGCCCATAAAACGACCGCGAAGAGGATCGCCTCTTCTGCGCCGTTGTCGATGAAAAGGCACAGGTAAAACGAGATCACGGCGGCGAGAAGACTGAAAACAAGCGTACGCCATACTGTCGGGATCGCCATGACCGCCCGCTTCGCGAGCCTGTAAATCGCCTTTGACGCGCGCACGATTAAGCGGATGACGTGCGTTGTTATGTTGTAGGTCAGAAGCGAGCCCGTCTTGATGCGTGCCGACGCCGTCATGCAGACGAGCATCAGGAGCAGGGCGTCCGCAAAGAATGTAAGGATCGCGCCGACCGCCATGACGCATATTTCCCAGTTCTGCGGCGCTGAGACCAAATTATCGAATGCAAGATAGCTTACATACGTCAGCACTTCGCCTATGAAGACAACTGCTACGGCGGTCAAAGCGGCGAAGATGATGATAAGAAGGTCAAACGGTATACGGTCGAACATCGAGAGCGAGATGCCGTCAGCCGTGCGCCTGTGACCCGCTGCAGAGAGTACAAACGAGAAGAGGATGATGAAGAGAACGGCAAATACCGCGACCGCCGCGACGGCAAGGTAACGCGCGCCGTATGTCGCGTCCGCGATGCTTTGGAGCACCGGGATGCTTGGGATGATGGCGGAATCCTTTTTTAAATAGATGATTATGCGAAGCGCTTTTTCGGACATATGCTCCGTGGGCGTCGATAGCGGGCTCGGAGGGGCATTGTCTTTGGCAGGCTCGGTCACAGTTCCTGTGTCGTAGTCGGTCTCCGCGTCGCCTGTCTCATTTGTTCCCCAATAGCCTGCTTCCGGATCGGCTTCGGTCTCGGGCTCGACTTCGGTCTCGAAATTTGTATCGACGGATGTCTCGGTGCCGGGTGCACGGTCGTCGGTGTCTGTCGGCAGTTCGTCCTCTTCGGATCCGCTGTCGGTAAACGTCGTATCGTATACCGTCACCCGCTCATAGTCGGAGCGTTTCGCGCGGTAATGACTGAAGAAGTCCTCCGTGCGTTTGCCGTCGACGAACACCTCGAACGCCGCGTCCTTTGCAAGCGCGTGATCGTAGATCCACAGCTTGACTCCCGTCGGCGAGTATCTGACCTCGTTCTCTAAGTGTTCGATAAAAAATGCGGTTACGCTGTCGACATATTTTTTCTGTATGTTTTCTTTGACTTCTTCAAGCGGCGCCTCATAATATCCGCTCCACGCCATGAAAGCGACGGTCAGTGCGGACAGCGCCGTCAATGTAAGCGTGAGCGCCGCAAGAATGACGGCAATTACCTTTGCGGCGGCGCTTCTCTTCAGCTTTTCCATAGTGAAATGCTCCTTTCCGATGATATTATTTCTTATCCGTCATGAGATACCCGTGCCCCCATACGACGCGGAAGTAACGCGGGTTTGACGGGTCGATCTCGAGCTTTTCGCGCAGGTGCCTGATGTGCACGGCGACGGTGTTCTCGGAGCCGTAGGGGTCCTCTCCCCATACCTCGCGGTATATTTCCGTCGGCGTCAGGACGCGCTCGGTGTGCTTCATGAAAAAGCGGAGTATCTCATACTGCGTCGGCGTCAGCGCGACGTCCTCGCCGTCAAGGGTGACTGTGTGCGAGCGCTCATCGAGGCTGATGCCGCCGACGGTGAGAACGCTCCCGTCGTCCGCGGGCTTGCCGCCGCCGAGTTCGGTATAGCGGCGGAGCTGCGAGCGGACGCGCGCCTTGACCTCCATCGGGTTGAAGGGCTTTGTTATATAGTCGTCGGCGCCGATGTCGAGACCGAGTATCTTGTCGGCGTCCTCGCTCTTCGCCGTTATCATTATGACGGGGATGTTGCTCCTCTGCCGCAGCTCCCTTATCGTGTCGATTCCGTTCATGACGGGCATCATGATGTCGAGGAGCAGAAGGCTTATGTTCTCCCGACCGAGTATGTCGAGCGCCTCGCGTCCGTTTTTCGCGCGGAACACGCCGTACCCTTCGGTCGAGAGATATATTTCGAGCGCGGACGTTATGTCGGCGTCGTCGTCGCAGATAAGGATATTGTACATACGGTTTTCCTCCGTCGGTTTTTGTCCTGATGAAAATATAGTACCATAATGTTTTTTAATAAACAAGTCGGAAAAGATTAAGATTTGTTTAACATTTCTCCGTATACGGCGGTTTTCGCCCACATAGATATTTATTGAGTTATTGAAAAGAGCGAGGTGTGGGTATGACGCTTGACGAGCTTTCGCCCGGGGAGCGCGCGGTGATAACGGATGCAGCGGATTCAGCGGATGCGGCGGGCGGCGGGGTTATGCGGCGCATGATGGAGCTCGGCATCGTGCGAGGCACGGGCGTGCGCGTCATAAGGCGCGCGCCGGCGGGCGACCCCGTCGAGGTCGAGCTGCGCGGCTACCGCCTGACGCTCAGGCGTTCTTTGGCGAAAAAAATTACGGTCGCGCGGCGCGGAGGCGTCGTAAGATGAACATAGCTCTCGTCGGAAATCAGAACAGCGGCAAAACAACGCTCTACAACGCGCTTTCGGGCGGACGCCGCCGCGTCGGAAATTTTCCCGGCGTGACTGTTGACGCAGAGACGCGGCGCGCGAAAGGTATGGAGGACGTATATCTTACCGATCTGCCGGGGACGTATTCGCTGACGCCGGGCTCCGGGGAGGAGGAGATCACCGCCGAATATCTCGCCAAAAACCGCCCCGACGGGATAATAAACGTCGTCGATGCAACGTGCCCCGCAAGGGGGCTTTATCTCACGGCGGAGCTGACGGAGCTCGGGATACCGACGGTGCTCGTCTTCAATATGACGGACGAGCTCGAAAGGCGCGGCGGGAGCATAGATTACGGCGGGATGGAAGGGGCGTTCGGCGTTCCCGCCGTCGGTATTTCGGCATCGCGCGGGAGAGGGACGGCGGAGGCTCTCTCGCTCGCGGTTTTGACCGTGACGGAAAAAAGAAAACCGCGCAAAAGGCGGCGCGCGGGCGGGGTCGAGGAGCGATACCGCTTTGTCGACGGCGTCTGCAGCAGATTTTTTATACCGCCGCGGGCGCGTGGGCGCACGGCGGACGATATAGCGATGGGAAAGTATACGGCGTACCCGGTGTTTTTTACCGTTGTCGCCGCAGTCTTTTATCTGACCTTCAACGTCATAGGCGGCGGGCTCTCGCGCTTTTTCGATTTCTGCATGGGGGAGATATCGGAATTTCTTTCCTCTTTTATGGCGGGGGCGGGAGTTCATCCCGTTTTGGTGAGCCTCGCGGTCGACGGGGCGCTCTCCGGCGTCGGCGCGGTTCTCTCATTTCTGCCTACTGTGCTGACGCTGTTCTTTTTTCTCTCCGTTCTTGAGGACACGGGATATATGGCGCGCGTTGCGTTCATAATGGACGCGCCGTTCCGCGCCTTAGGGCTCTCGGGCAAGAGCGCCGTCCCTCTCCTGCTCGGCTTCGGGTGCAGCGTGCCTGCGATAATGGCGTCAAGGACGCTGCCGACCGCGCGCGATAGAGCGCTGACGGCGGCGCTCGTGCCGTTCATGAGCTGCGGGGCGAAAATACCGATATACGCGCTTTTTGTGTCGGCGTTTTTTCCGGGCCGCTCGGCGCTCGTCATGGGCGCGCTCTACGCGCTCGGCATCGTCTGCGCCGTTATCTCGGCGCTCATAATAAAGCGGATATCGCCGCCCCTGCCGGGGACGGAGGCGGAATACATACTCGAGCTGCCGCCGTGGAGGATCCCGACATTAAAGGGCGTCTGCCGCATTATGAGCCGGAAGGCGGGCGAGCTTCTGTCGCGCGTGTTCGGCGTCGTGTTTCTGACCTCGATTTTGGTATGGGCGGCGTCGACGTTCGATCTGTCGCTCTCGGTGACGCACGATGAGGACGCGAGCATACTTGCCGCCGCGGGCAGGCTGATTGCACCTCTGTTTGCGCCCCTCGGCTTCGGCGATTGGAGGGCGGCGTCCGCGCTCGCGGCGGGGCTTTCGGCAAAAGAAGCGGTAATCGGGACGCTGGCGGTGCTGACAAAGGGGGAGCTCGGAGCCGTGTTTTCTCCGGCGTCCGCCGTGTCGTTTCTGACGTTCACTCTGCTGTATACGCCGTGCTCCGCCGCGGTTTCCGCCATGCGCGGCGAGCTCGGCGGCATGAAAAAAACGCTGCCGGTGCTGGTTTTCGGCTTTGCGCTTGCGTACGGCGCGTCGTTTGCGGCATACTCTCTTTTCTCTCTGCTGCTATAGCTGCCGGGAGGCGAACCCTCACCGGTTTTCGACGACGTATCAACGCCCGTGCTGCGTCAATCCTCTTGGCAATACAACCAGTATTGCCTGCGGGGATTTCCTTGCCCGAACGATGATACGACGCCGAAAACTGCGAAGCACTAAACGCGGGATGATTTTCGGATGATTTTGCGCGCGGAGGAGGCAGCCTTGCTGGACGCAAGGCAACGACAACAAGCGTAAAAGCGCCGAAAAGCGCCCGCGTGGAGCGGTGAAGTTCGCCTCCCGTCAGCTATAAAAAAAGCGCCGGAACGGTGTGTTCCGGCGCATTTCGCGTCAGTTATATGACGTAGCAGACGATGCCTATGAACTGCAGGACGCTGCCGACGACAACGAAGACATGAAAGACCGAGTGCATATAGCGGTGCTTTACGCCGAGCCCGTAAAGGATCGCGCCGACAGTGTACGCGATTCCTCCGAAAAGAATATAGAGGAGCCCCGCGGCGGGCACGCAGGCGATCATGGGCTTAATCGCCAAAACGATGCACCAGCCCATGCCGATATAGCATATCATCGAGAAAACGTTGTACTTTTTCAGGTCAATAGCGGTGAGCACGCAGGCGAGGATCGCAAATCCCCACACAACGCCGAAAATGCTCCATCCCCAGCCGGGGGAGCAGCGGCGCAAGCGCGTCAGCACTATCGGGGTGTACGTCCCCGCGATGAGAAAATATATCGTGCAGTGGTCTATGATCTGCATGACCTTCTTTGCGGTCCCCGGTCGCAGGCCGTGATACACGCTCGACGCCGTATAAAGAAGAATGAGGGACGCGCCGTATATCGCGGAGCCGACGACTGCCCATGCGTCTTTATGGATCGCGGAGACGATAACGCACATGACGAGCGAAAAAACTCCGATGGCTCCCCCCGTGATGTGAGATATCATATTGAACAGTTCCTCGCCCCTCGTGTAGTCGGGGAGCTTTCTGTCGCAGAGCTTCGTCCGCCGCGTGCGGCCCATGCGCTTCATGTTTACCATAGTATAAAAAACCTCCGTCTCGGTACGCATACATATTTTACCTCGCGCGGGCGGCAATATGCAACCTACTCATGACGAACCGCGCTCCCCTGTCAGATCCGCGCCGGTAGAGATAAAAAAATTTATCTCTACCGACAGGAGAATTCCGAGGCGCCGCCTGTATCTACGGGCGGTGGAGACGGTGAACATAAGGGACGGAGGCGAAAAAACTCCGGCACACATGACCGTGTGCCGGAGACGCGAAATTTTTGCGCTTTTTTCAGTTTTTCTCTTTCTCCGTATACTCGCGTGGTTCCATACCCGAACGGATAAAGAAGGTGCGGCGTGTCGCCCATGCCTCGTCGGCGAGGGCGGCGAAGTCCACGCGCCGCTCCTGCTCCTCGACCTGCGAGAGCTCGGGGCGCGTTTTCGGGTGAGGCGGCGTGAAGACAGTGCAGCAGTCCTCGTAAGGGAGGATCGAGGTGTCAAACGCGCCTATTTTGCGTGAGACCGTAATTATCTCCTCCTTGTCCATGCCTATGCAGGGGCGGAACACGGGCAGGGTCGTCATGCAGTCGGTCGCGGCGAGCGCGTGCATCGTCTGGCTTGCGACCTGACCTAAGCTCTCGCCGGTTATGAGCGCCTGCGCGCCCGTGTGACGCGCCGTTCTGTCGGCGAGTGCCATCATAAAGCGGCGGAGAAGTATGGTAAAATAATCGTTGTCGCAGCTGTCGCGCAGCACCTCCTGAATATGTGTGACGGAGATGACGTGCACGCGTATCGACGAGCAGTAGTCGGTGAGCAGGGAGGCGAGGGCGAGCACCTTGTCGCGCGCCTGTTCGCTCGTGTACGGGATGCTCTCGAAGTGTACGGCGTCGACGGTGACGCCGCGCTTCATCATCATGTAACCTGCGACGGGGCTGTCTATCCCGCCCGAAAGCAAGAGGAGCGCGCGTCCGTTCGTACCGAGGGGGAGCCCGCCGGCGCCGCGCTCCTGACCCGCGTGTATGTATGCGCCGCGCTCGCGCACCTCGACGGTCACGACGATGTCGGGGGAGTGGAGGTCGACGCGGAGCCACGGAGCCGAGGCGAGGACGGCTTCTCCGACCTCCGCCGCTATCTCGGGCGATTTTTTCGGAAAGCGCTTGTCGGCGCGCTTTGCCTCGACCTTGAAGGTTTCCATGCCGCGCAGCTTCTGCGGCAGGTAAAATGACGCGACTTCCTTTATCGACTCCATCGTCTTTTCGGCGACGGCGGCGAGGCACAGCCCCGAAAAGCCGAACGTGTGCTCCGCCTCGCGGTACATCTCCTCTATGTCCGAGGCGTCGTCGGCAGGCTCGATATAAACCGTGCTCTGCGCCGCATATATATCAAATGAGCCTATGCGGGAGGCGCGGCGGCGCAGGTCCCGCATCATTGTCGCCTCAAACTGCGGGCGGTTCGCGCCCTTGAGGGCGACCTCTCCGTATTTGCATAGTATGACACGCTTGACGTTTTCCATTTCGGTCTCCAATCTGAAAAATATCGAAAAACGGCGGAAAAGCCGCACAGCCGAAAGCGCAAAATTCCGACCTTGACGCTTTTCGGGACGAAAATTTTCAAAAATCTATTCCAATAACGCGCCGATTATATTATAATAGAGATGTATGCTCACCGGCGGACGGAAATAATGATACAATCAGTATTATATATCATGCTCCGGCGGTTTTCAAGTCCCGACGGGATTTAAAATAAAAGCATGGACACAAATACATAATGAAAGGCGAATGACGATGGAAAAGTACGATCTCGAGATAGCGGGAATCGCTATGACGGTAAAGACGGACGAAAACGAGGATTTTGTCAGCTATGTCGTGGACGAGCTCGACGGAAAGATCAACGAGATGGTGAGGAAAAATCCGCGCTGCACAAAGACGGAGGCGGCGATACTCTGCGCCCTTGAGTTCGGCTGCGACCGCGCGAGACTCGACAAGAGACTGAAAAATCTCGAAGCGCAGGTCGCGCTCTATTCCGCGAACGTCAACAGGCTCAAAGAGGAAAATACCGAGCTGAAGCGCAGGCTCGGCGACTGACTGTGGAGAAGCTGCCGGAGCTGTTGGCTCCCGCCGGAACGCCCGATGCGCTCCGCGCCGCCGTCGCCGCCGGGGCGGACGCCGTTTATTTCGGCGCGCCCTCCTACAACGCGCGGATGGGAGCGAGAAATTTCGGCATTGAAGAGATAAAGGACGCCGTCGCTTTGTGCCGCGCGCACGGAGTTTCGGTCCACATCACGCTGAATACCCAGATCTACGACAGGGAGCTTTGCGACGCGCTCAGAACAGCCGAGGCGCTCTACGCCGCGGGCGTTGACGCGCTTATCGTCGCGGACCTCGGGCTCGCGCGCCTCTGCCGCGAATATTTCCCCGACCTCCCGCTCCACGCCTCGACCCAGTGCTCGGGGCACAGCGCGCGGGACGCGGAATATTTGTCCCGAATAGGCTTTTCACGCATGGTGTGCGCGAGAGAGCTTTCGGCGGACGATATTGCCGAGCTCGTGAGGAAAAGCCCTATCGAGACGGAGATGTTTGTGCACGGAGCCGTGTGCGTGTCCGTCTCGGGTCAGTGCCTTTACAGCTCGCTTGTCGGCGGAAGGTCCGGCAACAGGGGCGAGTGCGCCCAGCCGTGCAGGCTCCCGTACAAGACAGGCGGGCGCGGCAGCGAATATCCGCTCTCGACAAAGGATATGTGCCTCGCCGGTCACATAAGGGAGATACTTTCTCTCGGCGTCGCCTCCCTTAAAATCGAGGGCAGGATGAAGAGCCCGGGCTACGTTTATACCGTGACATCGCTTTACAGGCGTCTGCTCGATGAAAAAAGGGACGCCGAGGAAAAAGAAATATCCAAGCTCGCGGCGGCATTTTCCCGCTCAGGCTTTACGGACGCGTATTTTAGGGGCTCCGTCAAAAAAGATTCGAACCGCATGCTCGGCGTCCGCACAGATGAGGACAAAGAGCGCTCGCGCGCGCTTGAGACGCCGCCCGAGCCGTCCCGCGTGCCGATAGAGGCGCTCGAGGCGTCGTTTATGCCCGGCGAGCCATCAATGCTGTCGCTCACGGCGGCGGGAAGGCATGTCACTGTCGCGGGAGACGTGCCCGAGGCGGCGAGAACGCGCCCGCTGACGGAGGACGCGGCAAGGCAGCTGCTCTGCCGCTTCGGCGGTACGCCGTTTGAGGTGACGGAGGCGACGCGTGTCAAAATAGAAATACATGAAGGCATAATGCTGCCTGCATCATCCGTAAACGCTCTGCGCCGCCTCGCGGTGTCCGCGCTGACATCGCCGTCGGGCAGAGAGCGCAGGCTGCCGGAGGTGCCTGTACCCGAAAGGCGTGTGCTGCCGGAGGCGGAAGGCGCGCCGCTGAAGCTGAATACGGCGGAATTTGCGTCCGCGCACAAAATAGGGTTGCGCGAGAGGGAATTTTTTGATATGATATACGTCCCGCTCTCAGCCTTCGACGGGGACGCGGACGGATTTGTGATGCCGCCGTTCATAACGGACGCGGAGGAGAGGGCGTGCAGGGAGCAGATAGAAGCTGCCGTGTCAAAGGGCGCGAAATGCTGCATCCTGTCGGGCGCGGGACAGCATCGGCTCGTTTACGGCACGGGGCTCGCTGTCACGGCGGGGCTGCGGTATAACGTCTGCAACACGGAGTCCGCGCTCGCGGCAAAGGACGCGGGAGCGGAGCTTGTGACGGTCTCCCCCGAGGCGTCGGCGGCGCAGATAAGAGATATTGCAAGGCGAGTGCCGTCGTCAGTAGTCGTATACGGCAGGCTCCCTCTGATGCTGACGGAAAGGTGCATCATCCGCGCCGCCTCGGGCGTATGCTCGTGCGGGGGAGGGTCGGCTGTACTCACGGACAGGCGCGGCGTCGAGTTCCCGATGGTGAGGACCGAGAGGTGCGGCACCGTTATTTACAACAGCGTCCCGACTTATATGGCGGACAGGCAGGATATTTTGGCTGTGCTTTCGTGCCGCGCGCACCATTTTATATTTACAACGGAAAACGAAGATCGGATAGAGTTTGTCATCGACGCCTATAAAAACGGGCTGCCGGCGGATTTTCCGGTCAGAAGGATAAAATAAAGTTAAAAGTCTTACGAAGTTTAAGAGGTCATCGTTATGGAAAACAAAAAGCTGATGTTCAAACGTGTGAGAGAAGGGGCAACCGTGCCCGAATACGCGACGCCCGGTTCCGCGGCGCTCGATTTGCGCTACTGCGGAGACGTCAGCGTAACGCTCGCGGTCGGCGAGATAAAGTCGATACCGACGGGGCTCGCGATAGAGGTTCCGGACGGGTGCGCCGCGGTCGTCTGCGCGCGCAGCGGTCTTGCCTCGAAGCGCGGCATCTCGCTCGCGAACGGGATCGGGCTCATTGACCCCGATTACAGGGGAGAGCTATGCGTTGTGCTCAAGAACCACGGCTCCTCGCTCTTCACGGCGCATCCCGGCGACAGGATAGCGCAGCTCATGATAATACCGATATATCACGCCGAGCTCTGCGAGGTCGAAGAACTCGACGAGACGGAGCGCGGCGAGGGCGGCTTCGGCTCGACGGGCATCAAATAAAATAACGAAGGTGAAAAAGCTCATACTCGCCTCCGCGTCTCCGCGGCGGCGCGACCTTCTCGCCTCTCTCGGGCTTTCGTTCGAGGTCTTCGCAACTGACGCCGACGAAAGCGTCCCCATAGGCACGCCTCCGCGCGAGCTCGTCGGCATCCTTGCCGAAAGAAAGGCGCGCGCCGCTTCGGAAAAGTTCCCCGACGACGTCGTGATAGCCGCAGACACGGTCGTCAGTGTCGGCGGGGAGATACTCGGCAAGCCGAAGGACGACGCCGACGCGCGGCGCATGCTGAGGCTGCTCTCGGGTGGAAAGCACACGGTATACACAGGCGTCACCGTCATTTCGGACGGAAAGGTGTTTTCGGACGTCATCGCCTCGGACGTGTTCATGCGCGAAATAGGAGAGGGGGAGATATCCGCCTATATCGCGACGGGCGAGCCCGCAGACAAGGCGGGAGCCTACGGGATACAGGGGCTCGGAGGCATTTTCGTCACAAGGATAGAGGGCGATTATTGGTGCGTGACGGGCATGCCGAAGGAGGCGACCGCCCGCCTTCTCGGGCTTGCAGGCGTAAACGTCCTCGGAAGAGCCGACTAATATTTGAAAGGACGCGGCGTCAGCCGCCGCTTTGAAATGTCAAGAAGCATAGGTATCGATCTCGGTACGGCGAATACGCTCGTATGCGTCAAGGGAAAGGGAATAGTGCTCCGTGAACCGTCCGTCGTGGCGGTCGAGGCGAGGACCGGAAAGGTCGTCGCCGTAGGCTCGGAGGCAAAACTGATGCTCGGAAGAACTCCGGGCTCAATTACCGCGATGCGTCCGCTCAAGGACGGAGTCATCGCGGAGTTTGACGTTGCCGCCGCGATGCTGCATCAGTTCTTCAAGAAGGTTTCGGGAAATACGATGCTGACGCGCCCGCGCGTCGTAATATGTATCCCTTACGGGGTCACGGAGGTCGAAAAGCGCGCCGTCGAGGACGCGACGCTCGAGGCGGGCGCGCAGAGCGTTGCCCTTATCGAGGAGCCGATAGCCGCCGCCATCGGCTCGGGACTGAAGATAGGCGGCTCGCGTGGAAACATGATAATAGACATAGGCGGCGGCACGACGGAGGTCGCCGTGATAAGCCTCGGCGGCATCGTGCTCTCAAACTCGCTCCGCGTTGCGGGAGACGAGCTTGACGAAGCCATCGTGAACTATCTGCGCCGCAAATGCAACGTACTTATAGGCGACACGACGGCGGAGATGCTGAAAAAGGAGATCGGCTCGATACATCCGGCAGCCGACAGAGGCGAGATGGAGGTCAGGGGCAGAAATCTGCTCTCGGGACTTCCGGCGACCGTGAGGATAAATTCCGCAAACATACGCGAGGCGATAAAGGAGCCCGTGTCTCACATAATAGACGCGCTGAGGACGACGCTCGAGTCGACGCCGCCGGAGCTTTCGGGCGACATATACGACAATGGCATAATGCTCGCCGGAGGCGGGGCGCTGCTCGGCGGGCTAGATATGCTGCTTTCAGGCGTCACCGGCATTCGCGTTCGCAGACCGAAGCATCCGCTCGACTCCGTTGCGATAGGCATCGGACGGGTGCTCGAATCAGAGGACAAATTCCCGGGCGCGATACAGTACAGGACGCGCTGACGGAAAACCGGCGGGACGGAAAATAAAAAGAAAAATCAAAGGCGAGGAGGGCATGAGAAAGCATGAAGAAGCTGTTTGCAAATAAATTTTTCGTTGTCATGCTCTGCGTCGCCCTGATGCTCGTCATCGTTCCGTCGGTTCTCGCCGTAATGGGGCTCACGGATTATATGCGCGGCGCCGTCGTGACGCTGTTTTCTCCGCTCGAACGCCTTATGACGAAGGTCACTGACGCGGCGGAGGGATTTACCGAATACTTCACCGAATACGACAGGCTCAAGGCTGAAAACGAGCAGCTGAAGGACAGGCTCTCGGAGCTTGAGGACGAGAGATACAGGATAGACGAGATAGAGGCGATGAACGACTGGCTCTACGACTATCTCGACCTCGCCCGCGAGCACACGGAATACGACTTCGCGATGGCAAAGGTCGTCGGAAGAGAGGCCGGAAACTATATGTCTGTATTCACCCTCGACGTCGGAACCGAAAACGGCGTCGAGAAGGATATGCCCGTCGTGACTGCGGACGGGATCGTAGGCTACATAAACGAGGTCGGCTCTAACTGGAGCAAGGTACTGACGATAATAGAGTCCGCGTCGTCGGTCGGCGCGAACGTGGAGCGGACGGGAGAGCTCGGGCTGCTCGAGGGCGATTTCAACATGAGGACGGAGGGGCTGTGCAGGCTCACATACCTTTCCGCCGACTCGAAGGTCGCCGTCGGTGACCGCGTGCTTTCGAGCGGGCTCGGGAGCATTTATCCGAGCGGACTTGTCATCGGCACGGTGGAGCGCGTCGCGGTCGACGAGTTCAGCCGCACGGTGACGGCGTACGTCAGACCGGCGGCGGACCTTGAAAATCTCTCGCGCGTTATGGTCATAAAATCGTATGAAACAGTCAGGGACGAATAGCGCGCCTCGCAGGCGCGTAAATACGCGCGCGCGGAAAAAGGCAGCTCCGGCGGGAAACGTGCTCTCAAGAATTTTCCCGGGACGAGCGACTGTAGTCGGCGAGAAGATGAGAGGCGACGTGACGCTTCGCGACATAGTGAAGTACACGCTCTATTCGCTCATCATGCTGCTCATTGTTCTGATGAAAACAACGTTTTTCGCAAGGTTCCGCCTCTTTGGCGCATCGCCCGATATCATAATCGCCGCCGTCGCCGCCGTCGCGCTCTTTGAGGGAGCGCAGGCTGGCGCCGTTTACGGGGCAATAGCGGGCTACGCGGTCGACGCGCTCGGCGGCTCTGGCGTGATGCTTTTGCCGCTGCCTTATATGCTTCTCGGCTACATATGCGGAGCCGTCGCGACCGACTATTACAAGCGGTCGTGGTTCCTTTTTCTGATATTCGACGCGTGCGCGCTCGTGGTGCGCGCGGTGACGACGCTGTTTTACATCATGTTCACATGGCACGGGTTTGACCTGTCCGTCATTCTCGGAGATGTCATCGTTCCCGAGCTTTTGGCGACGGCGGCGGCATCCCCGATACCGGCGCTTTTGCTTCTGCCGGTGTTTTTAATATTCAGAAAGAAAAAGCCGGAGCTCGACTGAAAAAAGACACCTTGATTAAAAGTCAAGTGCTTACATTATTTTTTTGAAAGGAGACGTTGTCACGGTATGGAAAAAAGACATACGAGCAGGCTGTTTTCGTTCGGCGTGCTCTTCGTTATCATAAGCCTTCTCTACATTGCGAGACTTATAAACGTGCAGATAGCGGGTCCCGACTATTACACCTTCGTCTCCGACGACACGCACAAAAGGACCGTCAGCATACAGGCTCAGAGGGGAGAGGTCTACGACTGCAACGGCGTCCCGCTCATAAAAAACGAATATTCCTACAGCATTGTGCTCGACCGTGGCACGCTGCCGAGAAACAACGCCGCGCAGAACGAGATGCTGATATCGCTGTACGACAGCATCCTTCATTCCGACGCGGAATACAAGCTCTCGGAGATATCGTTCCCCGCGACAGGGCAGTATCCGGACTACACGCTTGACGAGAGCTTTTTTGAGGTGTCGGCGAACAAGACGCGCTTTTCGCGCCTGATCTCCTCGCTCGGGATAGAGGACATCGGAACGATAGTGGGCGGGAATCCGTATCCTTACGCGCTCTCGTATTACGAAAATACGCTGTCGAAGTACGAGATCGGCCGCGAGCTCTATGCGCTTCAGATAGTGGAGGAGCGCGAGGTCACGCTCGGCGACATAATGGATAAGCTGGCGGAGAGATACGGGATCGTGGACAAGGACGGAAATCTCCTTTATCTTCCGGACACGGCGGACTTTCTTCTCCGCCTGCGGTACGACATGGAGTCGCGCGATTTTTCGGCGCAGAATCCGTACACTGTCGCGACAGACGTTGATATCCACCTGATATCCGTTCTCGGAGAGGGCGGTCGGCGCGGGTACACGGTAAAGAAAGAATCGAGCCGCGTATACTGCGAGCCGGGCGTCGCCTCCCACATACTCGGCAGGACGGGCAAAATACAGACGGCGGAGGATATAGAGTACTATACCTCGCTCGGATACAGGCAGGACGCGATAGTGGGAATTTCGGGCGTCGAGCTCGCGTTTGAGGACAAGCTGCACGGCGTCGACGGGCAGATGGTCATAACGGAGGACGAGTACGGCAACATCCTCGGTCAGGAGGTGACGAAGGAGCCCGTCGCAGGCTCCGATATTTACCTCACGATCGATATCGAGCTGCAGCGCGCGGCGGAGCGCGCGCTTGCGGAAAACATAAGAGAGATAAACGAGCGCGCGGAGTCCACGGCGGGCGAGCACGATGGCGAGGACGCGAGGGGCGGCGCGATGACGGTGCTTGACGTCAAGACGGGCGCCGTCAGGGCGATAGCGTCGTATCCGACATACGATCTGTCGACGTACAGTCAGAACGCGGGCGAGCTTTCCCGCGACGAGGACAGACCGCTTTACAACAGGGCGCTCTCGGGCAGATATCCGCCGGGCTCGACGTTCAAGCCTGCCGTCGCCGCGGCGGCGCTGACGGAGGGCATTATAAACGAGAAGACCATCATCGAGACGAAGGGCATCTATATGTATTACGCCCCGGGATATACGCCGCGCTGCTGGATATATTCCTCGGGTCACAGGAGCCACGGGCGCATCAACATATCCGAGGCGATAAGGGTCTCCTGCAACTACTTCTTCTATGAGCTCGGCAGACTTTTGACTATCGAGACGATGAACAAATACTGCCGCGCGTTCGGGCTCGGTCAGTCCACGGGGATAGAGCTGCCGGAAAATACGGGCGTGCTCGCGGGACCCGATTACAGAAAGGAAAACGGACTTGACGGCTGGAACCCCGGAGACACGCTCGCGGCGGCGATAGGTCAGTCCGACAACCTCTTTACCCCGCTTCAGATAAGCGTGTATCTGTCAACGATAATCAACAGAGGCACCCGCTATAATGCACATATTCTCGATTCCGTCCGCGAATACGGCACGGGAGAGATAATAGAGCAGGCGCCGAGGGAGGTGCTGAGCTCCATAGAGCTTTCGGATAAGAATGTATCCGTCATACTGAACGCAATGTCGGAGGTCGTTGAGACCGGTACGACGGCTAGATTGTTCGACGACTTCCCGTTCAAGGTCGGAGGCAAGACTGGTACGGCGCAGGTCGGCGCGAGCGGAAGCGACAACGCGGTATTCCTCGGGTTCGCGCCGCTTTCGGACCCGGAGATAGTCGTCACGACCGTCATCGAGCACGGAAACAAGGGCGCATGGGCGGGCACCTCGGTGCGCGACGTCTTCGCACACTACTTCGGGATCTCGCTCGAGGGCGAGGGGGAGAAAAAATGAGCGCTTTTGATATTGAAGAAAACGAAAAAAAGGAGCGCTTCGGGCGCGCGGTAGAAATACTGCGCGGGCTGTATCCAGCCGCTGAGTGCTCGCTCAGATACGAGGGCGACCCCTGGCGTCTGCTCATAATGGCGCGCCTTTCGGCTCAGTGTACGGACGCGAGGGTGAACATCGTTTCCGAGGAGCTGTTTGAGAAATTTCCGAACGCGGAGACGATGGCAAAGGGGGATATTTCCGAGCTCGAGCGCATCGTGCGTCCGTGCGGGCTATACCGCGTGAAAGCGAAGGACATAAAGGCGATATCAGAGGCGGTGACGAACGATTTCGGGGGCAGGGTGCCCGATACGATGGATGAGCTTTTGTCGCTGCCCGGCGTCGGGAGGAAGATAGCAAATCTCATCCTCGGCGACGTTTACGGCGTCCCCGGCGTCGTGACGGACACGCACTGCATCCGCATCTGCGGCAGGCTCGGCGCGTACGACGAGAGCATGAAGACGCCGGAAAAGGCGGAGAGGATACTTTCCGCGCTCATCGAGCCCGGCGAGCAGACGGATTTCTGCCACAGGCTCGTGCTCTTCGGGCGCGACGTCTGCACCGCGCGTGCTCCGCGCTGCGAAAATTGCGCGCTTTCGGAGATATGCGCGCATAATGAGCTTGACAATACGGAAAATTTATAATAATATAAAAATACCGACGAAATGTCGACGGCATTTTCAGCCGAAAGGAGAAAAAATGGAAAACGAAGAATACAACATAGGCGATATCGTAACGCTCACGGACGACGAGGGCGTTGAGAGCGAATATGAGCTCATAGGGGAGACGGAGTGCGATGGGAACACATACTACGCGCTCGCGCCGACAGACAACGACGAGGAATATGTCATACTCAAGCTCGAATGCGACGAGGACGGGGAGACGATACTGTCAACGATAACGGACGACGACGAGTTTGACCGCGTCGCGTCGATATTCGACGACGAGCTTTATTCCGACATCGACTACGACGAGGAATAATATATCTGACGGGAGGCGAACTTGTATTTCGCCTCCCGTCAGATATTGCCCCTGTCTCGCAAAAGATATGAAAAATTTGCCCTTTTTTCGGCGAATATTGTTGATTTTGCGTGCGGGGTGTGATAGAATAAAGAAAAAGCGCCCCGATTTTTAAGTTTGCTTTGGGGACGCTCAAAGGAGTGAGAATACCATGGGAAAGTTTGTTATCAGAAAGACGAATACCGGCTTTAAGTTCGACCTCAAGGCAAGCAACGGCGAGGTCATCGCAACGTCGGAGGTTTACGAGTCGCTCGCGTCCGCCCGCAACGGCGTCCAGTCCGTCATCAACAATGCGCCTGTTGCAAACGTTGAGGATCAGACCGTCGAAGGCTTTGAGAAGGAAAAGCATCCGAAGTTCGAGATGTATACCGACAAGGCAGGCGAGTTCCGCTTCAGGCTCAAGGCGAAGAACGGCGAGATAATCGCAACGTCCGAGGGCTACAAGGCGAAGGCGAGCTGCGAGAACGGCATCGCTTCCGTCAAGAAGAACGCGGAAGAGGGCAAGGTCGAGGAAAACCTTGACTGAGTTAAAACAATGAGGCGGCGGGCGCGTGCCCGCCGCTTTTTTGTGCCGGAATTATTTCAAATTCACAATAGGGGGGCGCACATCGGGCTCTAATTTGTCGGGTTTACTATTGTAAAAACTCGGGAGAAGCAATATAATAAAAAATGTTAACACCGAAAAATACTATGTTTTAACGGGGAAAACGTGATGAAAAACGAACGCAACCTGACGATGCTCTGCGATTTTTACGAGCTCACGATGGCGAACGGATATTTCAAGTGCGGCAAGGGGGACGAGATATCGTACTTCGATGTATTCTTCCGCTCCGTGCCGGATGACGGCGGTTATGCGATCGCCGCCGGACTTCAGCAGATAATAGAGTACATAGAGGCGCTGCATTTTGACGACGACGACATCGAATATCTGCGCGGGAAAGGCATTTTCGGCGAGGATTTCCTTTCGTATCTGAGAAGCTTCCGCTTCACGGGCGACATGTGGGCGGTGCCGGAGGGGACCGTCATCTTCCCCGGGGAGCCCGTTATAACCGTGCGCGCCCGCGCTTCCGAGGCGCAGTTCATAGAGACGTATCTGCTTCTGATGTTCAACCATCAGTCGCTCGTGGCGACTAAGGCGAACAGGATAGTCATGGCGGCGGAGGGACGCTCCGTCAGCGAGTTCGGCTCGCGCCGCGCCCACAGCGCAGACGCGGCGATCCTCGGCGCGAGGGCGGCGTACATAGGCGGCTGCACCGGAACGGCGTGCACCGCGTCAGACGAGCTTTACGGCGTTCCCGCAACGGGCACGATGGCGCATTCCTGGGTGCAGATGTTTGATTCCGAATACGAGGCGTTCCGCACATACTGCGAGATATACCCCGAGTCGGCAACGCTGCTCGTCGACACATACAACGTCTTAAAAAGCGGCATACCGAACGCGATAAAGGCGTTCCGCGAGGTGCTTCTGCCGCGCGGGATAAAGAAATGCGCGATAAGGCTCGACTCCGGCGACATAACGTATCTGTCGCGCCGCGCGAGAAAAATGCTCGACGACGCCGGATTTGACTTCTGCAAGATAGTCGTCTCGAACTCGCTCGACGAGTATCTTATCCGCGACATGATAAGGCAGGGCGCGAAAATCGACGCGTTCGGCGTCGGCGAGAGGCTCATCACGTCGATGTCGTCGCCCGTGTTCGGCGGCGTCTACAAGCTCGCCGCAGTCGAGGACGCGGACGGGAACGTCATCCCGCGCATAAAGATAAGCGAGAACGTCACGAAGATAACGAACCCGCACTACAAAAAGGTCTACCGCCTCTATTCAAACGAGACGGGCAAGGCGGAGGCGGACCTCATCACCGTTTACGACGAGGTTATCGACGAAAATAAGCCGCTCGAGATATTCGACCCCGACTACACATGGAAGCGCAAGACGTTCGAAAATTACACCGCGCGCCCGCTGCTCGTCGAAATATTTAAGGACGGAAAGCTCGTTTACGACGTTCCCACTATCGAGGAGACGAGAGAATACTGCCGCCGCGAAGTCGGCACGCTGTGGGACGAGGTCAAAAGGTTCGACAATCCGCACAACTACTACGTCGACCTTTCGCAGAAGCTCTGGGACGAGAAAAAGCGCCTTATCGGCGAATATTCAAAGCGCAGATAGAGAAAATTCCGCATATGACGGTCCGTCATATGCGGAATTTTAAATTTCAGGGGTTGACAGTTTAAGATTTATGCGGTAAAATAAACCTGTACGGGGGAGCCCGACATGATTTTTTGCAAAAGGAGGAATACTGCCATGAAAAGCTCATATTTTTCGGACGGAAAGCGCCTCCTTGTCAGCGTGACACTTTAAAAGGAAAAACAAAAGGCATATGAATGCGTCCGTTTCGGGCGCATTTTTTTGTTGCGGAAATATGGGCGAAAAGAGGAAAAGAACCGCAGGGAGAGAAAAGATGAAAGGAGGGCAAAAGCAAAAAATGAAGAAATCGTACACGAAAATGCCCCTCGTCATATCCCGTTATTCGGGGCGGCTTGCAGCGCTAAACCGCGGGTTGAGAGGGACTACACGGAAAAGTTATTGACTTTAATTATTGCTCGCTGATAAAATAAAACCATATTAAACCACCGCGCCAAAAGCGGTCAAAGAAAGGAAATTTTAATGGATTACAAGGGACTCACAAAATATTTCATGCCTAAAAACATAGTTCCACAGATCATAGGATACGTCATACTCGGGTTCGGAGTGTTTGTCGCGGCTGCGTACTGGATATATTTCGGCATACCGATAATAGCCGTCGGGGGCGCCGTCGTATTTTTCACTCGCGACTCGAGAATGACGGATGCGGAGGTCGACGGCGTTGCGGCGGCGAAGATAAAAAATCTTGAGGACAGGGCAAGGTCGGAGCTCGACGTGCATGAAAAGGAGCTGCGCGGCTTCCCGCCCGAGGTGTTCGCAGGCTATGACTTCACGGTCTCAGAAGGACTTATGACGGCGCGCGGGCGCGACAAGAAGTACCGTTCCGACAGGTACGCGGCGGCGCAGTTCGTCTTTGCACAGGATCTTCTGCACATACTCTCCTGCCGCTTCCGGCTGACGTGCGACGACGAGAGGACGATGCATATCTCCGAGCGGTACGAGAATCTCTCATGCGCCGAGGTTAGAAAGGATAGGGGAACGTTTACGCTCACGACGTCAAAGACGCCGGAGACGTTCGAGCGTGAGCTCTGCTGGCTCATGATAAAGAATAATGATGGCGCCACCGTGTTTGAGGTGCCCGTCGACCCGGGCGCCGACGTTGACAGGACGATATCGTCAGTCAATCAGCTCATTAAGGCAAGAAAGGCAAAGCTCGCGGGGGCTTGAGATAGTTCGTCTCCCGTCAGCTATAATAACAAAATATTGCGGGGGAGAAGTCTTCGGCGCTTTTGCAGCGGCGCCGAAAGCCTTCTCCCCCGCGCCTTTTAGAGCAGGCAGCAAAGACTGTATTATCGAATATCGATAAAAAATACTTGACATACGGTACGCTATGTGATATGCTGTAAGCAAAGAAGGGAGGAATATGCTTGAAGAGGTCACATGCCGTATTGATCGCCGTTACGTTGAGGCTGATCATGTTCGTGCTTGCGGCGGCACTTTTGTACGCGGCGCTTTACGGGATCGGATGGCTCATGTGGGAATACGAGGAGCCTGTCACTTTTTCCGAGCGCTTTATTTCCGAAATAAGGGACTATTTCGGACTTTTGATACCGGAGGAAGCGGAGCTTTTTTCGGGGGAATATTCGTCCGCTATGGCGCAGGATCCGTATGTGGAGTTCACTTTCTCGCTTGACGCGGCGGCATATGAAAAACTCCCGGGAGAAACGGAGGCGGCGTATTTCGGCAGGATCGCGGCGGCGATGACAGGCGGGACATATGAGCCGGACGGCACAGGAATGAATGCGTCACTCGCCGAGGACGCCGGCGAGAGCTGCGGCGCCGATTTTTCGCTCGCATATGTAAGAGGTGAGGCAGAATACAAGCCGTCGTATCTATTTTGCGCTGAGGCAGAAGGGAAGCTGTGGTTTCACTTTGTGGGCTGGTTTTGATGCTTTGCCTCAATTTTTTTCGTAAAAAACTGTGCATTTTCCGCATATTGCCGCTAAAAGGCGTTGATTTTAACTTAATCTTAGTGTATAATTTACATAAAGGTATCAAGGCGGATATGCAAAAACGGGAGGAAACGAGAGATGAAACCGAGAATACTCGCAATTTCCCCGACCGACATGGAATTTGTCCAGCGCACGGAGGTCTTTCCCGAGACGGGGCAGACTGTCGTTGGCAACACATACGACAATATACCCGGTGGCGAGGGCGCGGAGTTCGCCGTCGCGCTCAAGATGTTGGGGGCGGACCCCATCCTCTGCTCGCGCGTCGGCGCGGACAGCAACGGTCAACGCCTGCGCTCGCTCTTCCGCGAGATGGAGATAGACACGCGCTTCATGTTCATGGACAGGCGCGCGGCGACGGGGCTCGTCTCCGTCGTAACGAATTCAGACGGCGAATGCCGCTGCGTCTCTTTCCCGGGCGCGAACGCGCTGTTGTCTGCTGCGGACTCCGAGGAGGCGTTCACCTGCCTGCCGGACGCGGCGATGATATCGCTGCGCGCTCCGGAGCGCGTCGTCACGGCGACGTCGGAATACGCGGCGAGAAAGAAGATACCGCTTTTGATAGACGGCGGACCCGCCGTTGATTTTCCCCTCAGCAAGCTGTTCCCGTGCGAGATATTCACTCCCGACGAGGACGAGCTTCAGAAGATAACGGGCATTGCGCCGTCGTCTACGGAAAACTGCCTGCGCGCCGTGATAAGGCTGTCATCAATCGTGAGCGCGAAGTATTATATAATCAAAATGGGCGAGCGCGGCGCGTTCCTCTATGACGGCAAGTATTACAACGTCGTCCTCGCGACGAACGTCGACGCAGTCGACACGTCCGCGGCGGGCAGCATATTTGACGCGGCGCTCCTGACGGAGTATATGCGAACCTCGAACATAATGCGCGCCGTAAGATACGCGAACGCGGCGGCGGGGCTCTCCGTATCGCGCCAGGGCGGGCTCGATTCAATACCGTCCGAGGCGGAGCTTGACGAGTTTATCACCGACCGCGGGATAACACTGTAAGAAACCGTGAATATAAAAAGAAGGATACTCGGCGTAGACTACGGCGACGCGCGCACGGGGGTCGCAGTTTCCGACATGACGGGGACTTTGGCGTCCGGCGTCGCGGTGATAAAGGCGACAGGCATGAGAAAGACGGCGGATGCCGTCGCCGATGAGGCGAGGCGGCAGGGTGTTGAGATGATAGTCGTCGGCTACCCGCTCAACATGGACGGAACCGAGGGGCAGAGAGGCGAGCGTGCGCGGGTTTTTTCCGAGATGCTGCACGAGCTGACGGGGCTCCCCGTCGAGCTGTGGGACGAGAGGCTGACGACGGTCGAGGCATACGAGATAATGGACAGGACGGGCACGCACGGCAAAAAGCGCCGCGAGCGCGTAGACATGCTTGCCGCCGAGCTGATACTGACCGACTACCTCGGCGCACATAAAAGCAGCGATAAGGAATGAAAAAGGGCGCTTTTTATACCGAAGCGTCCTTTTTTATTTTCTCAAATCTTTTTTACAACTGCCGAGAAGCGAATACCGAATTATATGCAATCGCCTTACAAAGCCTTCAACTTTTCGGCAAGTGCCTGCATGTCGTTCAACATATCCTCGCGCTTGCGCGGGTCGCGCAGGAGCGCCGAGGGGTGGTAGAACGCGGACATCTCGAAGCTGCCGCGGTGAAACCAAACGCCGTGCTCCTGCGTGATTTTAAAATCGGGCTTGATGAGGCGCATTGCAGCGATGCGCCCGAGGCAGACGATGATCTTCGGGCGGATGAGGCGCACCTGCTCGCGCAGGTAGGGCATACAGGCGTCCTCCTCGTCGGGCAGCGGATCGCGGTTTTTCGGCGGGCGGCACTTGAGGATGTTGGCTATGTAGACGGAGTCGCGGTCTATGCCGACCGCCGTGAGGTACGAGTCGAGCAGCTTTCCGGCGCGACCCACGAACGGGATGCCGGAGAGATCCTCGTTTTCGCCCGGGGCCTCGCCGACGAACATGAGGTCGGCGTCCTCGTTGCCGACGCCGAAAACGACGTTCGTCCTCGTCTCGGCGAGCCTGCATTTATCGCACGCGCCGCAGCTTCGGCGCAGAGTTTCCATATCCATAACGTAACCGTCCTTCTTTTCTGTGCCTCTATTGTAACACATATAACTGCGTTTGTCGCCCTTTTTTTAAAAAAAGGGGACCCACATCTCAGGTCCCCGCAGCGGCGGCGTTTTTCAGATAGCGGAGCGCGTCCGAAAGGCTCCCGATGCAGTCGATAAGACCGCAGGCGACGGCTTCGCTGCCGTCTATTATCGTGCCGACATCGTTTGCGAGCTCGTCCGTATTGAGCATGAGGCGGCGCAGGTCGTCGGCGGATATTTTCGAATGCGCCGTGATGAAGCCTATGATGCGCTCCTGCATCCGGCGCAGATATGCATACGTCTGCGGAACGCCGATAATAAGTCCGTTCATGCGGACGGGGTGGAGCGTCATTGTCGCGGACGGGACGATGAACGAGCGGTCCGCGGCGACGGCGAGCGGAACGCCTATGCTGTGCCCGCCGCCGAGCACGACGGAGGCGGTCGGCTTCGACAGCCCCGCGATGAGCTCCGCTATCGCGAGCCCTGCCTCGACGTCGCCTCCCATCGTGTTGATGAGCGTCAGGATGCCCGTTATTTTTGGGTCGTCCTCCGCGTCCGCGAGAATGGGAATGACGTGCTCGTACTTCGTCGATTTCTGCCCCTCGCCGAGCGCGTAGTGACCCTCCACCTGCCCGATTATTGTCAGTACGCGGATGTGCCCGCCGTCGGCGGTCGTCGTGCCGAAGTCGGAGAGCTCGCCGCGCTTTTCCTCCGACATCGCGTCGGTGCGTGCGTCGTTTTCTTCTGTCATACAAAACCTCGTTTTAGGGATAACATACGGGAATATACGCGATATATTATCCGTCGGGCACTTGTTTTTTATGCGGCCGTGTGATATAATTTTCTAAAACAGAGGCAGAAAGGCAAGGTACTTATAAATGGCAAAAAAGATTTTGGTTGAAACATCCGCGCGTCACGTCCACCTCACGGTCGAGGACATCGAGACGCTGTTCGGCAAGGGACATGAGCTCACCGTCAAGAAGATGCTCTCCCAGCCCGGGCAGTTCGCATGCGAGGAAAAGGTTACGGTCGTCGGACCGAAAAAGTCGATAGAGAAGGTCAGCATCCTCGGACCGGCGCGCTCCGCGTCTCAGGTCGAGGTCTCCCTTACGGACGCGAGAACGCTCGGCGTTCAGGCTCCAGTCCGCGAGAGCGGCGACCTTGCGGGCAGCGCGCCCTGCAAGCTCGTGGGTCCGTGCGGCGAGGTCGAGCTCTCCGAGGGCGTTATCGCCGCGAAGAGACACATCCACTTCACTCCCGAGGACGCCGCCGAGTTCGGCATCAAGGATAAGGACATAGTCAAGGTCAAGATAGACTCCGACGGGCGTTCCCTCATCTTTGACGACGTTATATGCCGCGTCAGCAAGTCATACGCGCTCGCGATGCACATAGACACCGACGAGTCGAACGCCGCCTGCGCCTTCGGCGAATGCTACGGCGAGATCGTGAAGTAAAGAAGCATAATAATTTTCGCGAGGGGGAGCTTTGAAAAGCTCCCCCTCAAACTTTAAGAAAAAAAGGGGGAGGCGCTCACGAAAAAGCGCCTCCCCATGTTTTTTTGCCATTATCTTTTGGCGGCAGTCCGTTTGAAAACGACTGCGAGGACAACGCATATTACAATGCCGATGGAGAACGGGACCGCAAAAATGAAAGCGGCGCTCGCGGGGCAGCCGTATCCGGCATACTTTGCTCCCAACTGTATGGCGCAATAAAGGTATGCTACGAAAGCACACATAACGTCTGAGATCAAAATTGCCAGAATACCGAAAATGACCGATAGTGTTTTCACGCTAAAGCCTCCTTCTTTACTTTTTTGATGCGGCGTTTAAGAGCAGAACGGCGCCGACGATCATGGCGGCAATGCAAACTGTAAGGAAGATGCCGTTGCCGTCTAAACGTACAATTGACGATGCGCTCAGCTGTTTTGAAAAGGCGGTATTTAAGATGGTCAATAACCCCCATAAGATAAGGCAGACGATGCCGACGATACAGAAGATAATGCCTGACAGCCATTGCAAAATGCCGGACTTCCGCGCGGCGGGCTGCCGCACGTCATTTGCGGGGCGGTCATTATTGTCGTTGGTTTCTTCTGTTTCCTTCATAAGATAATCAAGCGAAACGTTGAAATAGCTGCTGATGGCGACGAGCTTGTCGCTTTCGGGCATCGATTGACCCGACTCCCATTTTGAAATTGCTTGCCGCGATACGTTCAGCTGTTCCGCAAGCTGCTCCTGCGAAAGACCGCTTTTCTTGCGAAGCGCGTACATTTTTTCCGAGAATGTCATGTGTCCTCCTTTCAAACTCAGCATACCATAGTCACATGTGGAAGGCTATACATACGAACGTACAATTCCGCAACCGGCGATTGCAATTTGCATTTTACCGTGTGCGTCGGTTATTCAAAAAGGGGGCGATCGACGCCCCCTAATATTTTATCTTATTCTTGCGAGCGCGCGGACGCCTTTCGGGCCTTATTGCGCTGGCTCTTTTTGGGTTTTATTTTTGACTGTCATTATTGCGGCACCTCTTTCCCGGTTTTGTTTTTCGCGTTTTTGCAATCGCGCGCCAGCCGCACCGGGCATTTTGACAGCCTTTAACTTCACCGATTCAACCGCTCGACGCCGCCGAATTCACGCTTCCCCGCCGTCGCGGGGCATGCCGTTGTTGCTTTTGATGTAGTCGACCAAAATATCAATATAATCGAGCGCGGTAAGCTCGCCTATCGCGTCGCTGACGCGGCGAAGCACCATTAGCGCATTGCATGTCGACCATGTGTAGACATCCGACCCCTCGGAGCAGCGGAAACCGCCGGAAACATTGTCCTGCAGGCAAAGGATATATTTGACGCTGTCGATTATCTGCTTGGAAACGACCGAATAATCGTTCAGCCTAAGAAGGCTTATCACCGCCCATGCGGTCCCGAAATGGCGGAACGTGAAGACCGACTCGCGCTTGATCCCGATCTCGTAAAATATATCGTATCTGCCGTCGGCGTGCATGAGCTTTGAAAGGCATAATTCCGCCCGCATAAGCTCGGGGCGGTACCTGAATTTGTCCTCGGACGAGAGGGCGAGCATTGCGTAACCAGTCGCCGCCGCGGACGAGAGAAACTGTTCGTCTATCGTACGCAACTTGATGTCGCGGTTGCCGGAAAATTGGTTCTGACGGAGCGAACCTGCACGGATATTGCCCCAGCCTCCGTCGTCATTCTGCAGCCCGAGCAACCAGCTGACAGCCCGCTGACGGCTCTCCTCCGTCTTTTCACTGTCGGTCAGCAACGAAAACGCGTATATGACGAGCGAGGTGCGCGCGACTGTCGAGTTGTCACCCCTGTAATCCGCCCAGCCTCCGTCGTCATTCTGATTCTGAAGAATCTTGTCGACGCAGTATTTTATCGCGGCGTCGATCTTGTTCATATGCAACCGCCTGTAATCACGGTAATTCGCCTCGACAGACGACAGCTCCGGCGGGTTGAAACGCTCCCAGTTCTTGAGGTATTCGAGCAACGCGATAATGACCCACACCCAATCGACCGTAATAAACGCGTGTATGGACGGATAAAGCAGCCAATATTCGACCGCCTCATTCAGATATTCGATATTTTCTTTCGTCAGCCTGTCGGGGAACAAGCTCAGCGCGTAAACGACCTCGGACGTGTTCTGCACGTTCGGCGATATGTCCGCGACCCAGCTCCAGCCGAAATTTTCCATATTCTGCGTGTCATAGAGCCATCCAATCGCACGCTCGATTTCTTTATTGAAAACAGTACTCATTGTTCGCTCGCGTATTTCGTTATCAGATATCTTCCTATACTTTCAATGTCCGCGTCTTCGCA
>CANRKP010000004.1 GCA_947631245.1 uncultured Clostridia bacterium | reverse complement strand
CGGACTTGAACCGGTACGGATTTTACTCCGGCGGATTTTAAGTCCGCTGCGTCTGCCGATTACGCCACAGCGGCACGCATTCTTCATCAGCGTGTGCTATTATATCATACGTCATCCCGATTGTCAATAGCAAAAAAGAATTTTTTTGACGGCGGCGGAGTTTGTTCAGCCGCCGTCCTTATTTTCTTTTATTCTCTTATCTCCGCGATCTCGCCCATCCGCTTATATATCGAGTGCTCAGGGACTGTTCCCCTGACGGACGAGAGAGGATAAACGCGCGCACCACGGCAGACGACAGTTCCGGGATTCAGCACGCTCCCGCATCCGACCTCTACATTGTCCCCGAGTATTGCCCCGAATTTGCGAAGCCCCGTCTCGATTTTCTCCCCATCGGGAGTTTTCACCGTGACATTTTTCTTGTCGCTGCGGACGTTTGAAGCAATGGCGCCCGCTCCCATATGCGCCTTATATCCGAGTATGGAGTCGCCGACATAATTATAGTGCGGGACCTGAACTCCGTCGAAGAGGATGACGTTTTTCAGCTCTGTCGAGTTTCCGACGACAGCGCCCCTGCCGACTATCGCCGAGCCTCGTATGAACGCACAGTGGCGTATCTCAGCTCCCGCTTCTATAATGCACGGACCCGAAATGCTTGCCGTAGGCGCGACCTTCGCCTCGCGCGAAATATATACGCCCGGGGCTGGATTTTCATATTCGTCCGGCGAGAGCGTCTTGCTTCTTTCAACGATGTAGGCGCTTATCTTTCCTATCGCCTCCCATGCAAAATTACACCCCTCAAATATATCCGCCGACTGCGTTCTTTCAAAATCGAAAAGCGCCTCGGGTGAGAAAATTCCGCAATTCATATTTCCGTTCCGTCCTTATTACGCCTTACTGTTTTGCCTCGTAGCCCTTTTCCCTTATAAGCGCGAGCAGCTCCTCGACCGCCGCGGTGCAGAGCTCCGTGTTTTCCCCTTCCGCCATAACGCGGATGAGGGGTTCCGTTCCGCTCTTGCGTAAAAGCACCCTGCCCGAGTCTCCGAAGCGCGCCGTTATCTCCGCGACCTTCGCGTTTATATCGGCGTCTTCCATCACTGCCGCCTTATCGGTGACCCTGATATTTTTCAGCACCTGCGGGAATATCGTGACAGCGGAGGCGAGCTTGCCAAGCGTCGTCTTACGCTCGAGTATCTCCTCCATGAGCATTATGGCCGTAAGTATGCCGTCGCCTGTCGTTGCGTACTTGTGGATGATTATGTGCCCGGACTGCTCGCCGCCGAGCGAATAACCGTGGCGGAGCATCTCCTCATAGACATATCTGTCGCCGACAGTAGTCTGTACCGTATCTATGCCCGCCTCGCGGAGCGCGCGGTAAAGACCCGCGTTTGACATGACTGTCGTGACGACCGTATTATTTTCGAGCGCACCGCGGCGCTTGAGCTGGCAGCCGAGGATATACATGATGACATCCCCGTCTACGGCGTGCCCGTTCTCGTCGACAGCAATGCAGCGGTCGGCGTCGCCGTCAAACGCAAAACCGACATCGAGATGGTTCTCCTTGACGTACCGGCAAAGCTGCTCAACGTGCGTTGAGCCTGCACCGCGGTTGATGTTTTTGCCGTCAGGCTGACCGTTTATGACGCGTATCTGTGCACCGAGAGCCTCAAAAACCGAGGGGGCTATCTGCCACGAGGCGCCGTTTGCACAGTCGAGACCGACTTTGACGTCACGGAAGGAGTGCGCCGCAACCGAAATAAGGTAACCGACATAGCGATTGCGCCCCGCGGCGTAGTCTATTATCGCGCCGACGCGCTCCTGATGAGCAAGCGGGATATCGTCGCCCTCGAGACCGAGCGGCTCCATGTTGCCGTCAATATACGCCTCAATAAGCGCAAGCGTCGAGTCGTCCATCTTCTCGCCGTACTTGTTTATGAGCTTTATTCCGTTGTCGGTATACGTGTTGTGAGATGCCGATATCATTATGCCGCAGTCGAAAATATCCTGCCGCGTAACGTAAGAAACGCTCGGCGTCGTCGTGACGTGGAGCATATACGCGTCGGCGCCGGACGAGGTGAGCCCTGCCGCTATCGCGTATTCAAGCATATAGCTCGAAAGACGCGTATCCTTGCCGATGACTATGCGAGGCTTATAATTGCGGTCGCGGCAGCCCGATATCGGATCCGAGTAGTACCAGCCGAGGAATCTGCCGACGCGGAACGCGTGCTCCGCCGTAAGCTCGCCGTTCGCCTCTCCGCGGAAACCGTCTGTTCCAAAATATTTTCCTGACTTGAGCTCATGCGCGACTGCCGGTGCAGCGTCGCGCGTGCGTACTGGGGCGTCCTCGCGTATGAGGTCGTCTGTCGAAACGCGGAACAGCTCGCAAAGCTGCGGTATCTTATCTATTCTCGGCTCGGTTTGACCAACCTCCCACTTCGAGACGGCCTGACGCGAAACGCCGAGCGTATCAGCAAGCTCCTCCTGCGACATTCCGAGCGAGGAACGGTAATATGCTATTTTTTCTCCAATCTTCATTATAAACGTTGTATGACCTTTCGTGACTTTTCTCACTGTATCATTATATTACTTCGCGCTCAAGTTTTTCAACCAATTTTTATTTGTATTTTTCTGCAACTTTAGATGTCAAAACAACAAAATACCGCGGAGCATGCCTTTATCAGACACACTTGCCGCGATATTTTTGTCAAGCATGTGCAACTTTAGGTTGACTTTATTGCTTCGGTGTCGTGCACGGACTGACGCCGTTTATGACGCGTACAAGCTCGTCGTAAGGCACGCCTGCGGCACTAACGAGAAAGAAGCTGTCCTTTTCTACCCAAAAGTACGCGTCGCCGTGCTTGTTCATTATCTTCGATACAGTCCTGTCCCCGACCTTGAGCTTCGATATCGTGCCGTCTGACGTGGAGATCAGAAAGCAGCAGCTCGAGTCTGTGATGCGGCGTATCTCTATCTCGCAGTCTCCCGACTCATTTTTCCATGTTATATACTTATAATTACCGTTTCCGTTCGTACCGGCATCCGACTGGGTAAATCCCCCGGGAATATATCCGGCGGTGAAACCGTCATTTTCTGCCGGTTTTTTGTCGTCAAGATCAAAAGATATGGTAAACGTCGTATTTTCAAGATCGATCACAGGGCGCAGGATGCTGTCCCGCGACGCACTGACAGACATTACGACCGCCGCAAACAGCGCGGCGACAAGAAGCAGCTTGAGCGTTTTCTTGATGCACGACCGCGAGCACGGGCTGCTTCCATCGAACTGTATGCTCATTATTTTCTCGCGGAAGCCCGGAGAAAAAACGACCTCTTCTCCCGCCGCGCCCGAATATTCGGCAAGCTCTTCTCTCCCCGCTTCCGCAAGCGCGCGCTCCAGAAGCTGTCTCTGCCATGTCTTCATGAAAGCTCCCCTTCCTTCTTTTTTTCGGCTTTTCCCTGCATTCTCCCTTTTACGCCGAATTCCTTGTTCAACATGGATACGGCGCGTGCGAGCTGACTTTTAACCGTGTTCACGGGCCTGTTCAACGACCTTGCTATATCGCCGGGCTTCATGTCGAACAAATATCTCATCGTCAGAACGTCCGCGTATTTTTCGTCCATCTTCGTTATATATTCAAGAATATTTTCGTAGAGCTCGTCGTCGGCAATGTTTTCGGCAAAATCCTTTATCTGAATTAACTCGTCGCTCACGCAGTCGATGGAGACGCGGCACACCTCACCCCTCAACTTGCTGAGCGCATGGTTTTTTGCTGCTTTGCAGTAATAAATCTCAGCTACTTCGGTTTCGGGGTCAGGTACGCGGTCAATGATTTTCGCTATCGAGATAAACGTGTCCTGAACAGCGTCCTCGGCGTCGTGATGGTTTTTGGTGACGCTCATGGCGGCAAGATACATCTTTTTCCCGAACTTCACAAAAATTGCTTCTGCCTTTTTCCTGTATTGTTCGTTTTGTGCGTCGTCTTTTTCGTCAATGATGTCGTATGCGGCCTCAAGTATCGGGAACATATGTATCACCTCCCATTTTCGAAGACATAACTTCAATTTATTGTATCATATCCGTCTAAAAAAATCAAATTTTTTTATTTTTTTCTTCTTTTTTTGCATTCGATTTGTGTTTTTTTGCGTCTATTATATAGAGCATAAAAAACAAGTCAGATGAAATGAGGATTAAATGAAGATGAAGCGTCGAATCAAAAAGCTGAAAGTCGTCTTTTCTATTATACTTTGTGCGGCATCGCTCTCCATGCTAGTTGTACCGCTATATGCCGCCGCTCCCGAAGAAGTTGCACCCTGCTTTGAAAACGTGCGTGATGCCACACCGTCCTTTTCGATTTCTTCATCGGGACTAGCCAAAATAGGCTGCAGTATAAAGCCTATCGCGGATGTTACATACGTTGTCTTGGTAAGAATGAGAATCGAGAAAAAAACATTATTCTTCTTCTGGACGGAAGTCGACAACGGTCGTGACGGAAACGCATGGATTATTTACTTAACCAAAGACCATACCTCCGAATCATTCACGTTCCAGCTTTCAAAGAAAGGTACATACAGAGGTTCGTTTTTGATTTGTCCCACAGGTTCGGCAGCGCCTGCCGAAGAAAACCAAGTCTATTTAGAGACTAAATACGAATGAGATAAAAATATCTTTGTTTCGTAATACTGATACGGCACAGGTGTCTTTCGGCGTCCACATTCTACTGCCCTGTGCAACAATTACCGGTGCATCCGCGGCATATCCGCGTCTGCATATGGGCTGGCTATAGTTTTAGAGTCTCTCGCTTTGTAAACCCGCAGCCCATCAAAAAAGACCTGAAGTCATCCTACGGATGCCTTCAGGTCTTTTATTACTGTTTTTTATGCTTCTTTAACGTCATCCTGACCTATGCGTGACGCTATATACGCGTCGACCGATGAGCGGTCAAGCCCGAGAACAAATGAAATTTCGTCACATAATATGCGCTGGGCGCGCTCAAGGAAATTCTCGTCCGCAATGTGCAGGCGCTTCTTTTTCATTCTCTGCGTCTCGCGGCGGCCTCGCAGCGTCTTAATGAGCTCGGTGAGCTTTTTCGGCTCGTTCTCAAGCAGGATCACAGAGTAGACCTCGCGCCTCTCGTTGTCGTTATCGATCCAAATGTCCTCGGCGTTCGGCATATAATTGATGATGCCGTTGACCTCGTCCTTCGTCATAGCGCCCCTGATCCTTGAAACGAGCGTCTCGTTTGCCGTCGGAACGTATATTAGCGAGCCTTTATCGTAAAGCGGACGAAGAACATAATACTCGGTGCGTTCACCGTAGAATTCGTTTTCCGTAATGTCCTCAACAGCGCAGACTCCGGACTGACTGTAAATAATTTTTTCTCCTATCTCATACCTTTTTGTCATAATAATAAAACCCCGATCACAATGCCTTTGGCGTCAAAGCTGCGCCGCGCTCACCGATCTATCCGGCCCATTTTCGGTGCGCTTGCCGTAGGAACAAAAACGCCGTCACAAACAAATTTCCTGTACGAACACGATGCAAAATAAAAATCAAAAACAGCAGTCGTGCTCATTCATTAAAAAATCCCTTGCGTTTTGTGCGTTTGCCCTGTTCATACCGCACCACCCCTCAGGTTTTGCCGGAAGACCGCAGCGATTTTAAAAAAACACTTGCGGCGATAACATATGTAATACTAATCCCACATATATTATATTAAAAATACGGGGATTTTTCAATGGAGATTTTGCCTAAACCTAACTTTTTCTTTTCGCGGTTCTATGAGCATTTTTATTGTTTTCTTCGACTTTTTTGCGGCGGAGCAGATTTTTTTTTGACATATGGCGTACATTGTATTATAATATACGAAAATAAGGAGAGACGAGGCGCAAGGTGAAAAACGAAAAACAAAAAAATACGGTCGTGGCTCTGTCAATTCTCGTATTTCTTAATCTGATGCTGATTTGGGGGAATTCCCTGCTCTCAAGGGAGGACTCCGCCGATAAAAGCGGCTTTCTGACATCAATTATCATGCATTTTCTCCCTAAAGGCACCGACTTCGGCACCGTAGATCACATCGTCCGCAAATGCGCGCATTTCACGGAATTTGCATTTCTCGGCGCGCTCACGCTCTGCCTCACTTATGCCGTTTGCGCCTTTGAACTGCGGCGCGCATGGTCATGTACCGCCATACCGCTGCTCGGATGCCTGTTCGCCGCCTCGACAGACGAAATGATACAGATCTTCACGGCGCGCGGAAATTCCGTTGCTGACGTCGCGCTCGATTTCTCGGGCTCGCTCACCGCATTCGTCATCGTCTATGCCGTTCTCCTTATAATGCAAAGGCGAAAGCGCGGCGTGCGTCCCGAGACACCGCCTGATACGGCGCAGGAATAAAACCGTCAGAAGCAGCGTTCAAGGCGCTGCTTTTTGCATGTCTCTGTGTTCCCGCAATGATAGCAGAGCTCGTTGTCGCAGGTGCCCCGTTCTGCAAACGTCAGAATGTTTGATGTCGTCGTTTCGGCGATATTGTGCAGCGCCTCCTCCGTCAGGAATGCCTGATGAGACGTTACGATGACGTTCGGCATAGAGATCAGGCGTGCCAGCGTGTCGTCGTCCATTATATGTCCCGAGAAGTCCTCGAAGAAAATATCGGACTCTTCTTCGTAAACGTCAAGGCACGCGGCGCCGACTATGCGTGATTTGATGCCGGCAAGCAGAGCCTCCGCGTCAATGAGAGCGCCGCGTGAGGTGTTGATTATTACGGAGCCGCGCTTGAGCAGCTTTATAGTGTCGGCGTTCAGCATATGGTGCGTTTCATCCGTCAGCGGGCAATGGAATGATATTATGTCCGAACGCGAATAAAGCTCGGGCAGCGTCACATAATCTATCCCCGACCCCTCGGACGGGAACTTGTCATACGCTATGACGTTCATCCCGAAGCCGCGGCATATGTCTATGAACACTCTTCCGATCCGTCCGGTCCCGACGACGCCGACCGTTTTTCCGTGCAGATCAAATCCCGTCATGCCGGAAAGGCTGAAATTGAAGTCCCTTGTTCTGTTGTACGCCTTGTGGATACGCCTTATCGACGTAAGAAGCAGCGCCATTGCGTGCTCTGCGACGGCGTAGGGCGAATATGCCGGGACATGAACGACGTGCAGCTTTCCGAACGCATACTTGACGTCGACATTGTTGTAGCCAGCGCAACGGAGGGCGACGAGCCTGACTCCTTCGCCGTAAAGCCTGTCCACGACCTCGGCGTCGACGGTGTCGTTTACAAAAACGCAGACGCCGTCATATCCGGCGGCAAGTCCCGCCGTATCCGCCGTGAGCTTAGGCTCAAAGAATTTGTATTCTACCCCGGACTTTTCTCCGCAAGCTCGGAACGGCTCGATATCGTACTGCTTCGTGTCAAAGAATGCTATCTTCATCTCATTTCTACCTCTTTATTATTTATTATTGACAGGCGATTTACGTTTTAACGCAGAAAAAGATCTTTAGGAGAAGAAAATTGCAGCTCTCCACGCTTCCGCAAGCATGTCAAGCGACCACGCGGCGTTTGCCGGACTCGTCGAGGGCGCCGCAAACGCAGGCATATCGAAATTGGGAAAAAAGCGGCGGTAGTACCGCTCCGCGGTCCTGCCGTTCAGTATGATGCGCTGTATGGGGACCTCACGGCACAGCTGCGGAATATCCGCCGGAACAACGCCGCGTATTGATGCGTCGCTCGAACCTTTTATCTCACAACTTTCAACGACGTCCCAAAGCGCAAGACCGTGCGAATGCAGAAAATGGTGCTTCTCGGAAAGCGTTTCCGGCACATCCTCATCAAAAAGGAGCGCAAGAACTCGCCAAAAGCGGTTTTGCGGGTGAGCATAGTAAAATGACGCCTCACGGCTCTTGACCGACGGAAAGCTGCCGAGGATGAGGATCTTGCTGTTCTCGTCATAAAACGGTCCGAACCCGTGTCCCACTCTCTCCATATAGATATTCCGCCCTTTTGTTTTTTTGATGTATAATTATTTTATCACAAAGCCGTGATCCGTGCAACGGAAATAAAAAAACAGCCCAAGGCACGGGCTGAACGGCGTTTGTTTTGTCGGTCTGAAATTTATAGAAAAAAGCACGGCAGGAGCATATCCTGCCGTGCGGGTTGGAAACGGCTGGAGTCGAACCAGTGACCTCTTGGATGTCAACCAAGCACTCTAACCATCTGAGCTACGCTTCCGTATTTGACTGCTGCGCCGCGAAAAAACTATTCTCGCGCCGAGCGCTTTGCTATTATAACACATATCTCCGTGGAATGCAAGTGTTATTTTTAGTTTTTTAAGAAAAACTTCAAAAACTTCGAGATGCAAAAATGTCGTGTGCAAGAGCGCATTTGATGCACTTATCCTCTTTTGTTTTTCCTCGCCTTGTGCACAAGAGCGCCTTTACGGCATATTTTCGTTTTTCTTTCCCCCGCTCTTGCAGGGTTCATTCACTTACTTCTGTATAGAACAATCGGCACCCTTTTGGGTGCCGATTGTTCTATGCGGGAAACGGGACTTGAACCCGTACGGTGTGAACCACACGCCCCTCAAACGTGCGCGTCTGCCAGTTCCGCCACTCCCGCGAATATTGTGCGGGACGTGGCGGAACTTTCACGCTCACTCCCGCGAATATGTGTGCGCTGAGTACGCCTAAATCGGTGTATCTCTCTGTCGCGCTATATTATTATACTCATTTCTTTTTCGGTTGTCAATACCAAATTTCAAAAAAATCTTCTTTTTCTCGAATGAAAAAAAATAATGCCACGAAATGCCCGCAATTGCTTGAAAGTATCCTGACGGTAGAGACGCGTGGCGCGGCGGTAGAGAGCCTGAGCCGACGTGTCTACCCCCTTTTGTTGACTCCACCGCCCCTTCGTGATAAAATCATAAAAACGGTCGGAGATGAGTTTTCGGGCAAAATGCCCCTTCGGGAAAACGTCATGCCGTCCGCTTCATATCGGAGGTAATCATGCCATTTGCCATATTCACTGACTGCGGAGCAAATCTTCCCGGCAGTCTCATAGAGCCGAACGAAATACACGTCATTCCGTGCACCTACACCGTCGACGGCGAGTCTGTCGACTACGACGGCGTACTTGAACATTTCGACTGCAAAAAATTTTATGACATGCTTCGCGCCGGAAAGGTCGTGAAAACGGCGCTTTTCAACACGGAGACGTTTATAGACGCGTTTACGCCGACATTGCAGTCCGGGCTTGACGTCATATACATCGGACTTTCGAGCGGCATCAGCGGTACATATCATGCCTCCACTCTCGCGGCAGCGGAGCTTGCGGAGCGCTTTCCCGAAAGAAAGATCCGTACGGTCGATTCGCGCGGCGCTGGGCTCGGCATCGGCGCGCTCGTCTGCGTTGCCGCCGATCTCAGGCGCGAAGGACTCACGACAGATGAGGCGGCAGACAGGCTCGAATACGCCGTCGATCATCTATGCCAGTATTTCACCGTCGACGACCTTATGTTCCTTCGCCGTACAGGCAGAATAAACACACCTATGGCAGCGATAGGAACGCTGCTCGGCATAAAACCGCTCCTTTGGGGAAACGAAAACGGTCAGATCGTTGACATCGGCAAATTCCGCGGACGCCGCCGCGCCATTGACGCTATTGTCGCAAAATATGCCGAAAAGGTGCGAAACGCGGAGGTCCAGCGCGTCTTTATCTCGCACGGCGACTGCATAGAGGACGCCGAAGAGCTCGCACGCCGCGTCCGCGAAACGGCGGAGCCGAAAGAGCTGATCATATGCCCGCATGAGCCGATGACAGGCTCTCACGTCGGACCCGGGATGCTCGCCCTCTTCTTCTTCGGGTTTGAAAGATAAAAAATCGTGCCGTCTGCCGCGTATGTTTGCGGCAGACGGCATTTTTTTATTCGGAAAGAACTCCGCTCCCATCCTTCATGACGAAGATCATCTCGAGAAGCTCGCGCCTGTAAGGCACGAAAACTCCGTCCGAGACCATTTGAAAAATCTCTTCCTTCGACGCCGTCTTTGCCGCCGCGACCTCATCATAAAGGAGCGTCAGCGCGCCTGTGTCGACATCGCGCGTCACGGTATAAAGATCGTCGATGCGCCCGCGTCCGTAGACACTCAGCGCAAACGTCAGCTCGTCCGGGGCAAACGAAAGTCCTAGCTCCTCGCGCGCCTCGCGCACGGCAGCCTCACGGCTTCCCTCTCCCGAGACGACGGCTCCGCTCACAGAGACATCCCACAGCCCCGGCAGCCTCTTTTTCCACGGCTGCCTCTTTTGTATCAGCATGCGCCCGGCGCTGTCGAATATGCATAAGTGGGTTATGAGCCGACATAGACCGTCGGGCGTTTTCGCCGAACGCGGCTGGGGGCTGCCGACGCGAATTCTGTCCTTTGTGTATAGATCCGTCATCTCGACGGCGTTTTTTGTTTCGTCAGACATAGGGATATCAATATGCGTTCTCGTTTTCCTTGATAACGACGCTTCCGAGACGGGCGTAGTTTCCCGCCGCGTCTGTCGTCCAGCACTCGAGCACACTCAGAGCGTCGTCGTAGTGGGAAACGGTGCCGAGGGCGATAATATCGTAATTATGGATGCTCGCCTCGTATTTGAACGCCTTTTCCGACAGAGCGCTCACCTTGACCATGACGCCGAGCTCCGCCAAATCCTGCTGGACCGCCTGCGCTATCGCTATGTCGGAGGCGCTGTCGGTCGTAAGATACGATATGGCAAAACGGTGTCCGTTGTCTATAACGCCGTCGCCGTCGGCATCGAGACCGAGGTCCTTTATTATCTTTTTCGCCTCTTCCAGGTTCGTTTTATAATCAGAGGAAAAATACCCGCATTCGGCGGCGTTCGGATAGGTGTGCTCAGCCGAATTACGCCTGAATACGCCGCCGTTGCCCGCCGTGCCGTCAGGGACGACGGACGTCGCAGCCTTCTCTCCGTTCCGCAGAACACTGCCGATTATATATCCCCTGTCTATCGAAAGCGACATCGCACGCCGCAGGCTTGCGGCGTCCTCCGCGTGCATTCCGGAAAAAGCCGAGCAGTTGAAATTGTGTGCGAGAAAATATACGCCGTTTACGCCGTCGGTATGGTAATCCGCGCTCGACGCAAGCGTGTCGTGGAGATCCGGCGGAACGGTCCCGAGATAATCGAGCCCGCCCGCAACGTATGCTTCATACGCTGACGCCGTATCGAGATCGTTTCCGAACGCAGCCTCGAACGTATCTACCGTCACGCTCGAACCGTTATAGAAATACGGATTCTTTTTGAAGACATATTTCCCGTCCGCGATGCCGGAAAAGGTATACGCGCCCGACACAACGTAATTTGCCCTTACTGTCCACGCGTCGGGGTCAATGACGTTTTCGTATATGTCCATATACCCTTCCGCAGATTCGACGCAGTCTTCATTGACGGGATAAAACGCCGGGAACGCGCAGAGCTCGGTAAAATATCTGCACGGCTCACGGAGCTGCACCGTGAGAACGGTGTCCGTCTCGTCAGCGGTCACCATCAGCTTTTTGTCCTCTTCACCGACCGCTATCATATCGAACAGATACTTATACGGGCTGTGCGTCGAAGTTTCGGACACGCGGCGCCACGAGAAAACAAAGTCGGATGCCCCGAGTGCGCTGCCGTCCGACCAGCGAAGCCCCTGTTTCAAACGGAAAGTGTATATAAGACCGTCTTCGGAGACATCGTAGCTCTCCACAAGAGCGGGAACGACATTTCCCGATGCATCATGAGCAAAAAGCCCCGTGAAAGTGTTCTCGACAACAGTCAGCGCAGACGCTGTCGAGGCGAGCGCGGGGTCAAAGCTGTCGGGCTGCTCTCCGAGAAATGCGGAGACCGTCGTTTTACCGGGGGTTGCGTACATAAAGTACTTGGCGCCGTAATGCGTTGAATATACGCCGGTCAGCTCCGGCTTTGAAAGATACGCGTCGCTGTAATTGTAAAGAGGCGTGACACACTCAGTCGCCATCAGCATATCCTCCGCCCGATGGAGCATCTGCTCGCGAACGGCTGCGTCCTGTTCGGACTTTGCGGCGGCTATGAGCTCATCGTATTCGAGCCAGTCTATACCGTCAATGCCGCGGACACGGTCGCCGCAGCCGCAGAACGACGAGACGAAAAAAAGTATTGAAAGAAGCAACGCGGCGCTTCTTATGATATTTTTCATCCTTGTTATCCGTTCCCTCCTGTCTGTCAGAATTTCATGATGTCAATTCCGCTGCGAAAAAATTCCGCGTCAGTCGCCGACATCGGCGTCGGCGATGTACTCCGAGAGCTTGTCGCGGAAATACGAGAGCACCGCGCGCCGCGTCACGATACCGACAAAGCAGCCCCTGTCGTCCGTTATCGGGACAAATGTGCACTCCGTTATCCTTGAATAAAGCTCGATAGGCGAAACGTCTATCGTCACGGCGGGATTTCTCGTCGTGTTGATTATCGCCGAAATGCCGACTTCCTCAAGCCGTCTCATATCGGGGAACCCGTTCTCCACCATATACCAAAGGTAGTCGCCCTCGCTCACGGTCCCGACGCAGACGCCTTCCTTCGATATCACGGGTACAGTCGTATATCCGTGGCTTCTCATTTTTTCGAGTCCCTGACGCATCGAATCGTCGGCGTGGACATATGCCACATTTATTTTCGGTATCATAATTTTAATAATATTCATTCATTCACACCGTTTTCATACCGAACGCCTGAAACCGGATATAGACCGTCCCGCACGGCGCAGGCGCATCTTCCGTTTTTTCATGGCGTCGGTTTTTTTGCGGGACTTCCCCGTCCTCTTAGTTTATCACGCGCGGGCCGTTTTGTCAAGGACGGGAGCGCCGCCGGAACCGTAACTGCGGCACGTCGTACGCCCGCGAAAAACGGGGTTGCATGGCGGATAAAAATATGGTAAACTGATATCGTCAGCGGGACACACCCGCAAAAAAATAAAAAAGTACGGTAAAGAAAAATGCTTGCAAAAAGACCGCCTCTCGGCTGGAACTCATGGAACACGTTCGGTGAAAACATCGACGAAGACCTCATTCGCGAGACTGCGAACGCGATAGTCTCAACGGGACTGCGCGACGCCGGATACGAATACATCGTCATAGACGACTGCTGGTCACTTCGCCGCCGCGGACCCGACGGCAGGATAGTCCCCGACCCGAAAAAATTCCCGTCCGGGATAAAGACCCTCTCCGATTATATCCATTCGCTCGGGCTTAAATTCGGTATGTACTCCGACGCGGGGACAAAGACATGCGCCGGCTACCCCGGCAGCTTCGAGCACGAATTTGAGGACGCGGAGACGTTCGCGTCATGGGGCGTCGACTATCTCAAATACGACTTCTGCAACAAACCGAGGCTTCAGGACGGACCCATCCTCTACAACAGAATGTCAATGGCTCTCAAATCGACGGGGCGCGACATACTCCTCTCCGCCTGCAACTGGGGCTCCGACAACGTCGAGAGATGGATACGTTCTTCGGGCGCCGACATGTACCGCTCGACGGGAGACATTTTCGACAAGTTTGACCATGTCAGAAATATCGCACGCAGCCAAATGGACAAGATAGCGTACAGTGCCCCCGGCTGCTACAACGACATGGACATGCTCATCTGCGGCATGTACGGCAACGGCAACGTCGCCGGCGGTCACGGCGGCGGCTGCTCGGATCTCGAGTACCGCACGCACTTCGCGCTTTGGTGCCTCTATCAGTCGCCGCTCATGATAGGCTGCGACGTCAGGCACATGAGCGACGAAACGCTCTCCCTGCTCACGAACCGTGAGCTGCTAGCGATAGATCAGGACGAGGACGCGCGTCCGCCCATGTTCTTCTACGGCAACAGCGAGTCGAACGTCGTCGGAATGTTCAAGCACCTTTCGGGCGGCGAATACGCGTTTGCGTTCGTCAATTATTCCGACCATCGGGCGGGACTTTCCTGCGAGCTTTTCGACATCGGGCTGTCTTCCCGCGCGGGCTTCGGCTTTGAACTCCGCGACATATTTACGGGCGAGGTCTCGGGACCGTACTGCGATTACTTCAACGTTCACGGACTCGAGCCGCACGAGATACGCGTTTACCGCGCGCGCCTCGTCCGCATGTAAACGGGATGCAGGGCGCGGAAGTAAAAAATGCCTGCAAAAAATGCGGGAAGCGGCTTTCAAACGACGAGGTCGGGATATATAAGAAAATGGTGAACCGAGGCGCCGTCGAATGCCTGTGCATAGACTGCCTTTCGGAGGAGCTCGACATTCCGACGGATGAGCTTTACGAGCTTATCGAGCACTTCCGCCGCATGGGCTGCACGCTGTTTTGCTGAACGCGGCAGTACTCGCCGAATAAAAAATGGATGGCTGACCGATGTTATCATTCGGTCATGCCATCCTTTTTTCTTATAAATCTGCCGCCTCGCTGTCGATCTCGCATGCGTACAGCTTCAGCGCGGGCTTTGAGAAGCACATATAGCAATTCTCCTCAACATGCCGGTAGCGTTCCTCGAAAGTGCTGCTTTTCGGTATGCCGTAAAAGCTGTCATCATACCACTGCCTGATATCGGGCATGAAGGGCCCGGGCGGGATCATTGACACTATGCGGTCCTCGTACACGCGCCCGACCTCGCGGTCGCTCAAACACATGCTGATATATTTCACCTTCATGTAACGTCCTCTTTGAATTATATGTACTGCTTTATGCAGTTGTTTTCTTTTACAATTTTTACTGCATATATTATTTCTTCCCTTAGACTTCTTGCTAAGACATACGGGCTTTCTTTCCTTTTTTCATTCAGCACCTCTTCGATTTTTCCTTTGCCTGCCGATGTCTCGCACAGCCAATAGAGCAGTTCTTTGCATTTAACAGCGCCCACTCCCTTTTCGCGAAATACTCCATCCTTATCAATTGCAGAGCAATCTAAAAAAGCTTTTTCGCTTTCTATCTCCTTCTCTATTACGTTTTTTTCAAAGCACTTCAAACCACACCACGAAACTATGAAATGCCATCTCTGAAAATCGGCTTTATAGCTTTCTTCGTATAATTTTTCCGGAGAAATATTATCAAGAAAAACATCAAGGTTACATTTTTCGGCAAGCGTTTTCAGCCACTTGCATGATTTAAACATATTCTCCGCAGAGACGTCGCCGCTGAGCATACGGAAGAATTTGAATGAACGCGCAAGATCAATGTAATTTCCATTACGCAAAAGTCCCTCTAATCCCTCGGATTTATATATTCCGTTCAAGTATTCCTGCGTTGCGCTTCCTTCTCCCATGCTTTTGTCCGCAAAGAAATTTATTATGTCGCGGTTAGTCAGTTCCGTGTTTTTCCCCGATTTTTCGTTTTCCATACTGTTCCTACGCCTTTTCCCGCTCGAAATAGTATTTCGTGTTGTGCAGCCTGACGCTCTCGACGAGCCCTAAAAGCAGCCATGTGTTAAGCATCGAGGAGCCGCCGTAACTCATGAACGGCATCGTTATCCCGACGACGGGCAGCATCGCAAGACACATGCCCATGTTCTCCGTCGTCTGCGCTATCATTATTGCGACGACTCCCGCGCACATAAACGTCCCCGTATCCTTGCGCGAGGAGCGCGCAACGAAGATCACGCGGACGATGAGGACCGTCATCAGCGTAAGGTATACGAGCGCGCCGAAAAATCCGAACTTCTCCGCCGTTATTGAGAAGAAAAAGTCCGTCGTCGCGACAGGTATTTTCAGATATTCTCCGCCTCCGTTAATACCCGCTCCCCAAAAGCCGCCCGCCGATATCGCGGCGCGGCTCATCAGAGGCTGATATCCCTTGCCCGACGGGTCTATCATCGGGTCGAAGCCAACGAGGATCCTCTCCTGCTGATATGCGCCAAGGTGCGGCCAAATGTAGGGCATCGCAATGACCGCGGCGCCTATCGCTCCGACAAAGTACCAAAGCGACAGCCCCGCGGAATAAAACATCGCGGCGAATATGCACATGAACACAAGCGCGGAACCGAGGTCGTCGATAAATATCACCATGCCGATGATGATGAGCGCGTGGAGCCCGACGGCAATTATGCTCTTCGGGTGATTGACCTTTTCCTTCACAATGTCGATGTGCTTCGCGAGCGACATTATGAACAGCAGCTTGACCGTTTCGGACGGCTGCCAGTAAATAACGCCGAGGTATATCCATAGCCGCGGCTGGCTCGGGTCGTGCATCGGGTTTGTGCCTATCAGCTTTACGAGCATGAGCAGCGCCACGGACACGAGCATTATCGGTATCCACAACCGCGATATTATTGCATCGTAATCGAAAAGCGACATTATGACGACGCAGACAAGGCCGAGCAGCGCCGACGCCGTCTGAATCAGAAACATCCTCGACCCGCCCGCATACTGATCCTTTATCCCGTACAGCGTCAGAACTGAAAGCGCCGTCATGCCGGCGGCGCATAACAGAATGACAAAATCGAGCTTGAGCAGCTTTTCCTTAACTGATGTAGAAAAAACCTTCATCTTTCTTTGCCGTCATCAATATGCGACGGCGAAGTATACCATATGCCGGGCGGGTTTGCCGCAGCATACGCATTTGTCGGAGTGATGCTCCTGCTCAAACGGAATGCAGCGTGATGTTACGCCCGTCTCTTCCTTTATTTTTTCTTCGCATTCGGGATCGCCGCACCACATCAGCTTGAAGAAGCCGTCTCCCTTTTCGGCGCGGATCGCCTTGACCTCGTCGAGCGTCGTGCAGGCAAACGTCCTCGCCTCGCGGTTCGCGAGCGCGCGGGCGTAAAGCCCCGAACGGACCTCTTCGAGCTTATCCTTGACGGCGATCTCGATATTTTCGAGCGAAACCGTCGTCTTTTCTCTGTTGTGACGCGTCACGATGACGCACTGCCCCGCCTCGATATCGCGCGGTCCGAGCTCGATCCTTATCGGGACGCCCTTCATCTCGTACTCGGCATATTTCCAGCCGGGCGAGTTCTCGCTGTCGTCGAGCTTGACGCGGACGGTGTCCGCAAGCCTTGCACGCAGTGCCTCAGCAGCCTCGAGAACGCCTTCCTTATGCTGCGCGACGGGCACGATGACCGCCTGCACTGGCGCTACCGCGGGCGGCAGCACGAGACCGTTGTCGTCTCCGTGCGTCATGATGATGCCGCCTATCATGCGCGTGGTCACGCCCCACGACGTCTGATACGGATAGACGAGCTTGTTTTCCCTGTCCGTATACTTTATATCGAACGCGCGCGCAAAGCCGTCGCCGAAATAGTGCGACGTGCCCGCCTGAAGCGACTTTCCGTCATGCATCAAAGCCTCGATGGCGTATGTCGCCTCGGCGCCCGCGAACTTGTCGCTGTCTGTCTTTCTGCCTCTGACGACCGGAATCGCAAGGTCGTGCTCGTGGAAGTCCGCGTAAATGTTGAGCATCCGCTCCGTCTCCGCTATCGCCTCCTCGGGCGTCGCGTGCATCGTGTGCCCCTCCTGCCACAAAAATTCGCGGCTGCGAAGGAACGGACGAGTTGTCTTTTCCCATCTTACGACGGAGCACCACTGATTATAGAGCTTCGGCAGGTCGCGGTAGCTCTTGATTATATTTGCATAATGCTCGCAGAAGAGCGTCTCGGACGTCGGGCGCACGCAGAGCCTCTCGGCAAGAGGTTCGGAGCCGCCGTGCGTCACCCACGCGACCTCGGGCGCGAAGCCCTCGACGTGGTCCTTTTCCTTCTGAAGGAGCGACTCGGGTATGAACATCGGCATATAGACATTCTCGTGTCCCGTCGCCTTGAATTTCGCGTCGAGTATCTTCTGTATATTCTCCCAAATGGCGTAACCGTAAGGACGGATTATCATGCAGCCGCGGACGCTCGAATAGTCGATGAGCTCCGCCTTCATGCATATGTCCGTATACCAGCGGGCAAAGTCCTCCTCCATCGAAGTTACGGCGGACACCATTTTTTTATCGTTGCCCATATTCTTTTATGACCCCCAATCAAGGCTGATTTTTGTCGTAATTTTCAATAGATTATATCACAGTTAGGGCGTCATGTCAACACGCGGCAGGCGCCGTCCCGCCGCTAAGGAACGCTTTTTTCGCCTTTTTTCGTTCTCTTTGCTTTACACACTTGATTTTAGTCTGCGGTTTGTGGTATACTGTCTTTGTATACTGAATTTTTGCAAAGGTCCTGCTGTCATGGCGGAAAAAAAGCGCTTTATAGACGACTTCGAGGAATACGAAGTAACTGAAGAACATCATCCGTCCCGAGCCGGCACCGTGGTCCGCATAATCTTCTATATCATGATTCTTCTCGTGAACTGCGCCATCATATTCCGCGTCTGCATGGCGGAGGACCCGAAGGCCGTAAAAAACCTGAAGCTGACGGACGCGCTGCGCGCCGCTTACGCCGAAAAGGGCGACGAGCTTGAAATATACACGCAGTCCGTATACGATATGTATACTCAGGACGGCGTCTATTACGCGACGGGGCTCTTCTTCTGCCCGTCAGCAGGCGAGCTTCAGGTATCCGTCAGATATAACGTACGCACCGCAGACACAGTCATAAACGGCACGCCCGAGGGCAACATGCTCGCGGACGCGCTCTTCGAGGCGGGGCGGTTCGGAGTACCGTCCTTATCCGCCGAGGTAATAAAGCGCCAGGTTGCCTCGACCGTCACATATTCCGAGGGCGAGATGCGAAACGGCGATTTCTTCGCCTTCCGCCTGACAGACGACGAGGGGCACACATACACTCCAAACGACGCGGAGAGGCTGACGCGCATTCTTTACGTATACCACAAGCTGACGTTTGACGGGCTGCCCGAGGACAACGTCGACTACTATCTTGAAATATATCCCTCCTACGGCGGCACGCCCGACTATTCGATGGTGCTCGGCAGGATGAGGGTATACAGCACGGAGCGCAGCCGAGAGGAATATTCCCTCTCCGGCAGTGAAAAGAAAGGGCTGTCATGAGCAACTCGGACTTTGACTACACGTACAGGGCTGCACGGGCAAACAAAACTGACATCGTCTTTTCCGTCGTCTGCTATATTTCCGCCGCTTTTCTTTACCTCTACCCCATCTTTGTCAAAGGCGTCAGGTTCGTCCCTATACTCCAGTTTCTCGCGCTCGTCTGCCTCGTCGCGGGCATCTATATAAACCAGCGCTACACATGGGTATATTACATCTACGGGGTGATACCGTCGGAAAACAAAAACAGCGGAGAGGTGACGGGCGTCTCGCTCGTCGTATACCGCGTTCAGGGCAAGCGCAAGACAACGCTTGCGAAGGCCGATCTCTGCGGGATAAAGGCTCTTATCCCCTGCACCCACAAGGACCCGCACAACGCGGAGGTCACAGGATACGGCGCCGCGTCGCGGTATGATTTCCGAGCGACTATGTGCCCCGCGGAATACTGCCGCATCGTGCTCGAGGCGGACGGCGGACTTGCCGTCATTTCCTTTGAGCCCGACAAAACATTATATTCATTATTAAGCAAATACCTCGACGAAAAAGGAGCACAAAGATGAAAATAGCCATACTCGGGATGGGAAATATAGGCGGAGGCGTCGCGGACGAGCTCATCCGCGACAGAGCCGAAATAACCGCGGCAAGCGGTCAGCCCGTCGATATAAAGTACATCCTCGACCTGAGGGATTTTCCCGGTCATCCGCTCGAAGACAAGGTCGTCCATTCGATAGATACCATCATAAACGACCCGGAGGTCGAGCTTGTCGCCGAGACTATGGGCGGCTCCCATCCGGCACGCGAATACACCCTGGCGGCGCTTTGCGCCGGAAAGCACGTCGTCACCTCAAACAAAGAGGTCGTATCCAATTTCGGAGACGAGTTTCTCGCGGAGGCGGAGGCGCACGGCGTTTTCTATCTCTTTGAGGCTTCGGTCGGCGGAGGCATCCCCCTTATCCGTCCGATAACGGACTCCCTTGCGTCAGAACAGATCAACGCCGTAAACGGCATCGTAAACGGAACAACGAACTATATTCTTACAAAAGTATCGGAAGGCGTCCCGTTTGAGGACGCGCTGGCGGAAGCGCAGCGCTTGGGGTACGCAGAGCGCGACCCGTCCGCCGACGTCGACGCAATAGACTCGCAGAGAAAAATAACGATCCTCGCGGCGCTCGCATCGGGCAAGCTGCATGACCCGTCGCGCGTGCGCGCCGAGTCGATACGAGGCGTCACGCCCGACACGATATCGCTTGCGTCCGAGTTCGGCGGCACGATAAAGCTCATAGCTCACGCCGCCCCGACCGAGGACGGCATGGTAGACATATTCGCCGCGCCCTGCTTCGTCCCGCATTCCTCGCCTCTCGCGTACATCTCCGACGTCTACAACGGCATCCTTCTCGACTGCTCGCGCTCAGGGACGCTTATGTTCTTCGGACAGGGCGCCGGAAAATATCCGACCGCCGGCAGCATTATCGCCGACATCGTTGCCGTCGCGTCAGGCACGGCGCGCCGCTGCCGCCCGTTCAAAAAGGACGGAGATGACCTGCTCCTCCCCTACACCGAGCACGTCTGCCGCCACTTCGTCACCGTTCCGACCGTTTTTTCCGCCGAAGTCACAAAGTTCTCCGAGCCCGAATTTTGCGTCACAGGCGGCGACACGACCGCGTTCATCCTCCCGCCGTGCAAACACGGCGATGTCGAACGCCTCACAAAGGAAAATTCACAGATATCCGTTTACCGCATAATATAAAAGCAGGTGTTCCTGCCGACAAAAAGCCGGAGCTACCCGCCGCTGTCGCCGGGCGTCAGCGGTACGATATCGGAAAACTGCGACCGCCCCGGCAAAAACCGGGGCGGTATGAATTTTTAGGACTGAGCAAAAAACAGGCACTCCAAAATGAAATGAAAAGCGAGAAATATATTATAGACGCCGTGCTGATACGCCCGGCGCGTCAAAAGGACGTGCCCGGCTTCGTTCCCGTCAGTATTCTCGGATACGGAATGCGCGGCGCGCTTCCGATGCTGCTCCGCGTCATTCTCGACTGCGGGAGCTTTGCCTCATCTGCCGAGGTGTCCGAGATAGAGCTTACGGTGACGATCCCGTCCGGCGACGCGGAGCGCGTGATGAAAGCGCTCGCGGCTCACATCAGCCGTGAGCCCAAAGCTCTTCTCTCTCGTAACAAAGAATAGTGTCCTCGAGCCAATACGAGAACTCCGTCGACGGCGGGTACGCATCTTCGAGCGACTTGAATTTGCGGTAAAGGCCGCGCCCGTCTCCGACATCGTGCCAAATGTCGGCAAAGATGAAATCAAACCCCCCGGCGGGCGCGCGCCTCTCCGCAAACTCCACGGCGTCGCCTATTATGAGCTCCACCTTTTCCGGATGTGAAAACTGCGGGAGTATCACGGTGCGGAACAGCTCCGCCGCTTCCTCCGACCGCTCGACGACGGTCACGGAGGCGACGTTTTCCTTTTCGGAACACATATAAGCGAAGTACCCGAGACCTAGGCCGTATGTGAGCACGCGCCCGTGTGAGCACCTGACGGCGGGCAGCGTCGTCACGGTCTCGTTCGGCATGAGCGTCATCCATTCCCTGCCGCCCTCGAGTACGGCGGGATATGAAAAGCTCTTCATGAAAAATCCGAGCTGCGGTATGAGCTCGCCCCTTTCGGTAACGACAAAATCGCGGCATACAAACGCCTCGCATGGCGAAATACATCCGTTTGAAAGCTCCCATTTTCCGAGCTTTTTTTCTTTTATCTTTATATTTTTATAGTACGCGTCCGCCTCAAACTCCGCGGTGTCGAGCTCATGCACCATCGGGATGAAATAATTCCTGAAAAGCGCCTTGTCGGCTCCCGCCGCATCGAGTCCGCAGATCACGGCAAGTATCTCCGCAAACGCGCGTTCTCGGCTGAAGCCGCATTCTTCCGAAAGCTCGATGACAGTCTCGGGCTTTACAGCGTCTGGCGAGAGATTGAGGTAAAGCGAGACGAGCTCGGCGGTCTTTGAATTGTACTCCCTTATCTGCTGTCTCGGAATTATGAGCTTCGGCGCGTCAGCCACGGCAGGCATCCTTATACGAGAGCGCCGCGCCTATGACGGTCGCGAAGCGCGAATGCTCGGGTATCATGAAGTTTATGTCGAAATAATCCGACAGCGCCTTGAATATTGAGCGCGCGGGGGCAGCCTTTGTGAGGTTGCCGGTTAGCACGATATCGGAAACGCCGAAGCTGCGCGACGCGAATATCGCCATCATCGCAACGGTTTCATATACCATATTGAAAAGACCGAGCGCGATATCGCCGTTCGTCGCAAAGCTGCTGAGCTTGCCGAAATTTGACGCCGTCAGTCTTGACGACACTCCGGCAAGGTCTTTTCTCGTCATATCTCCGACGAAAAGGTCTATGTTCTCTATGTTTCCCTCTTTTGCGAGCGCCTCTATGTCCTCGATGCTGTCGGTCCCGAGCAGCTTTTTCGAAAGACCGAGCAGCGTGCCGCCGCCAACTCCCGTGCCGCCTAGATACTGCGGCGCGCGTCCGCGTTCGGAATATACGAGCGCAGTTCCCGTACCGAGGCTTGCGACGACGGCGCGTTCAAGACCGGAAAGATAAAGTCCGCCGAGACCTATGCATTCGAACTCGCCCGAATGCATGCATGGCAGCGAATATATCGGCTTCTCAAGAAAGGACGAGCCGACCCCCGTCACCATGACGCATTCTATGTCCGAAAGCGTAAGTCCGTTCTCGTCCGTGAATTTGCCGAAAGCGCCGTAAAGCGAGGTCAAAGGGTCCGTCGCGCGGACGAACAGCGGCCTGATTATTGTTTCTTCGTTCATGTTCTCGGCATCGCGAAAGCCCACGATTTTCGTTGTGCTGCCGCCGACGTCGATTCCTATAATTGCTCTCATGTTATCTCCCTGCAGCCAAAAAGGTCTTCTTTATGATAACATACAGTTGAAAAAAATGCAAGACGGTGGTATACTTATATCATATTCAGAAAGAAGTGAGGCAAAAGCGTCTGCATGGGCAACCTCGAAGCGAAAAAACTTTTTATCTTTGACCTTGACGGGACTGTTTATATCGGCGGCAAAGCGTTTGACTTCGCCGTAAGGTTCATAGACAGGCTTCGCCGCTCGGGCAGACGTGTGCTCTTCTTTACAAATAACGCCTCGCACAGCTCTCAGTTCTATTTCACGAAGCTGTCGGCTCTCGGCTTTGAGCCGAGGCGCGAGGAGATAATGACAGCAGGCGACGTTACGGCTGAATTCATTATCCGCCACAGACCCGGCGCATCCGTATATCTGCTCGGCACGGGCGAGCTCCGCCGCGACTGGCGTGCAAGAGGTATCCGCCTTTTGACCGACGACAATATTACGGACGGCGAGCGCGCCGACATCGTCGTTTCGAGCTTCGACACCGAGCTTACATACGAAAGGCTGACGCACGCGGCAAGACTGATACGCCTCGGCGCCGAGTATATCTGCACTCATCCCGACCGCGTATGCCCGACCGAGGACGGCTTTATCCCCGACAGCGGCGCAATTGCGGCGGCGCTCACCGCGGCAACCGGAGTTGTCCCGAGATTTTTCGGAAAGCCCGGCGCGGAAACGGTCGACATGATACTTGAGGTAACACGGCTTATGCCCGACGAATGCTGTGTGTTCGGCGACAGGCTTTATACCGATATCGCTCTCGGAAAAAAGAGCGGGATCCTCTCCTGCCTTGTCCTGACGGGCGAGACGACAAAGGAGGACGTTTTGACCGCCGATCCGGAGTGCCGCCCCGATCTGATCTTTCCGTCGCTCGCCGAGGCTGACGCAGCCGTTTTCGGTCAGAGCTGAAATTCCGAAATTTTTTGAGGCAATAATCAATATAAAGAACTAAAGATAAAGGAGAACCGTATGGACCGTCCGAACGTTGAACGAACCGTGATCTACACCCTTATCATCATCCTTTCCGTCGCGCTTATCGCAGGCTCGATAGCATTGATACTTCAGCTCACGCGCGAACCCGACACGGGAGACGGAAAAAATAACACCGTCGAGCAGACGGACGAAAAAACGGAGCCGCCTAAAAACACGGAGCCGCCCGAGACTACTGGAAAAGCGCCCGAAACCGGCGACACGGGTACGCCGGAGACGACTTCGCCGCCCGTTACGCAGCCGCCCGTGACAGAGCCTCCCGTCAACGTGACAGTATATGACACTCCGAGAAAAATGTACGCCACCTCAAACGTGAACGCACGCGAGAGCTATTCGACGACGAGCGTGATTCTCGGGATGTTCTACAAAAGCGAAGAGGTCACAGTGACAGGCGAGACAGACAACGGCTGGTATCAGGTCAAATTCAACAGCCATACCGCATATATCCGCTCAGACCTTCTTACCGATGACGCGGAAAAAACAAAGGTATCGATAACGACATACACAGCCGCAAAGACGATGTATGCGACGTCCAACGTCAACGTCCGTGAGAGCTACACAACAAATTCCAAGAGCATCGAGCTGATACAGATGGGAACAGAGGTGACCGTCACGGGCGAGACCGACAACGGATGGTATCAGGTCACATACAACGGTGCTGTAGCATATATCAAATCCGAGTACCTGTCAAATACAAAGCCATCGACGCCCGGGACTGACGCCGCAGGATAAGATCCGACCGAAAAAGTACGGCAAACCGGTGTGAATGTCCATGTGCAAACCGCAAAAAGGTCTTGCAACACTTATACGCACCGCAAACCAAAGCGAACCGCGCAGGCGCATGTGAACACATATCCGAGACGGTCAGTTCCGAGCTCTCGTATCCAGCAGCGAACCGCGCAGGCGCAGATAAACGCATTTCAAACGCTTCCCCGCACCGCCTCACGGCGGTGCGGGTCTTTTTCGACTGCAAAAAGTACGCCGGCGGGTATTTCCCGCCGGCGTGAAGATTTTATATATGACTTACCGGAAAAAGCTGTCCGATTATTTCGCAGCATACCAAAGCTCAAGCTCGCTAATGTTGCAGTACTTTTCGGTAGCGCCGACATAACGGTAGTAAGTGAACTCTGCTTCCTCTTCGAGGGCGACAGTGTAGAACTTGTCGGCAACGCAGACCGCGTCTGAAGGGATCGTGTAGAGGTCGGTCCAGTTCTCGCCGTCATTGGAGCCCTGGAGTATACCGCCTGCCATACGGTCAAGGTTAGCGGAACGAGCGCAGTAACGGAAATGCGAAACCTTTGTGGGAGCGTCGAACTTGACTCCGACGTAGCCGGTCGCAAACTTGCCGTCACCGGGGATGCCGACATTGACGCTGTTCACCTTAGTGTCAAGAGGCGTATCGAGTTTTTCATCGCAGTCGTAGAACGTCGTTCTGTCCATATCGAAAGCGTTCGTTGCAACGTTGGCGCCATTGTCGCCCCATGTGCCCTTACCGTCGTGGATGACCTGTTCGGGCTTCACTTCATAGAACTGTGCGTTCTCTGCCGGTGCGCCGAGACCCGCCTGTGCTATGGACGCCGGGATAACGGTCCCGTTGTAGTCATAGTAATCATTGACCATCTCGGGGTTGTAGAGATCGAGTATCGTGCTGCCGGAAACGAAGATCGTTATCGTGTCAACGTTGATGTTGACGCCGATAGTTGTCCATTTCTCAAGGTCGAGCGTAAGCGGAACGGTGAACTGCGCGTTCTCCTTCTTGCCGTCGGTCACCTTGTAGCAGGTAGCCTTCGTGTTGCCCTGCTCGCCGAGAGAAAGAACAAAGTAGTTCTTATCGTCGGTCACTGCGAAGTAGATATCGGCCTGAGCATTCTCATCGGCGAGAAGGACCTTCATGCCGTACTGATAGTAGTTCCAAATCTTGTCACCTGTGATAAGTACCGTGCCGTCGGAAACCGAGAGAGCTTTGTTATTCTCGGGCTTCAGCGGGTCTGCAACTATCTCGGGCGTCACGGCGTCTGCAGATGCAAGACCCGTAAATGCAGGCACTTCAGGCTCGCCTTCAAATCCGTTCGTCGGAATAAGCTCCATGTTGGACGGACCGCGGTCATTGACCTTGATGTCATCAAAATAGACCGTGCCGCCGACGGCGCCGACGCCTACCTTGCCGATGAATTTGCAGTCGGCATTCGGCTGATACACCTTGTCGGGAGCCTTTGTCTCTTCATCCTTCTTTGATGTCTCGGGAGCTTTCGTCTCGTCGGACGTGCCGTCTGTCGACTCGTTGCCGGGCGTGTTGCCTCCGGGACCGGGCTTTTTCGAATTATCGCATGCTATGAGCGATGTGATCATAACGGCGACGATAAGAAAAGCGAGTATTCTTTTTACCATAGTAATTTTCCTCCGAATAATATGGTAGTCTCATTATTTACATTCTACCACATTATTTTCGTCTTGTCAACGCCATTGTGTTCATATCGCACAAAAAACATTATTTTATAAAAAACGCAACGATTTTTATCGCCCGTTTCAGTCTCTAGCGGCGGCAAGCGCCAAAGCAGAAAGGCAGCCGCAGATGATACCGCCCTGCAAAAGCGGTATCGAGCCGTTCCCAATGGCGCCGGCAATAACGGCAACAGCCGTGACCGCCGCTATCGCAAACGCGGGACGGACCGTCTCCATCGTTTCTTCACTTGTAAGTCGGAGGATAAAGCGGCAGACGGCGACAAGCCAAGCCGGAGCTTTCTTTGCCTCAGTCCTTCTCCCTCTGTTGTATCCGAGTGTCCTCGCGCTGCCGTATCCCGACGAGCTATATCCTCTCATGCCGTTTAAACTTCCCGTGTTATTCATTGCGACCTCTTTTTTTACCGTTTTTGGTTTTGCTTTTCTTTATCATATCACCGTTTTCGGTATTTGTCAACCGATTTTTATAATTTTTTCGAAATTATTTTTCCGAAAAAGGGTTTACATTGTGCTGACGCTGTGATATAATGTAATCGTAAACGCAATCATATTCATATTATAAGGAGCGTCACGATACCGAAATGAACGAAACGTGGCTCACAAGGATAAAGCAGAAAAAACGCGCTTCCGGCATGACTAACGAGGAGCTGTCCGCCGCCGCAGGCATACCGCTCGGCACACTTAACAAAATACTTTCCGGCGTCTCCGACGACCCGAAGCTCTCAACGCTGACGGCGTTTGCTGACGTATTCGATATTTCCCTCGACTACATCGCCTTCGGAGAGGACGGCGGCGTCCGTCCGAGCCGCGAGGAGGCTTCCCATCTTTACAGGCTCCGCAGTCTCGACGTGCACGGAAAAAAGCTCGTCCGCGCCGTGCTCGACATGGAATACGAGCGCGTTTCCGATGCCGCGCCTTTGAACGTCCCCGCCAACTCAAAAATTCTCACATCCGGCAGATATTCTTTCTCCGCGGACAGGCTCACAAGAAGAGATCCATCGTCCGAAACGCTGTCTATTCCGCTCTACGACCTCCCCGCTTCCGCCGGTCGCGGCGCGCTGCTCGACGGCAGCAGCTCAGATTTCATAACGATAACTTCGGGCGGAGAGGCAAAAGGCGCGGACTTTGCTCTCCGCGTCAGCGGCGACAGTATGGAACCGCGCTATATCGACGGGGATATCATCCTCGTGCATGAGCAGACGTCCGTCGAGGAAGGCGAGCTCGGGATATTCGTCTGCTCCGACGGGGAGACGCAGGAGGGCTACTTCAAGCGCTTCGGCGGCGACCGCCTCATTTCCCTTAATCCGAAATACGACGATATCCCGCTTGACGGCTTTGCCTCCGTCATATGCCGAGGCCGCGTCATCGGAAGGCTCCCCCGCCGCTCGTAAGGACACGGTATGCTTCAATACCTCGACAGTCTCACCCTTCCGACGGAAGAGGACGAGGCTGGATACATTCTTGACACCGGCAACCCGCACATGAATATGACGGACTACGACCCCGACAACGTATATCCCTTCGGCATTTTCGGGGCGCGGGTGACGGGAAAGCTGCGCTTTTCAAACATAACCGTTTTATGCGGGAGCAACGGTTCAGGCAAATCGACGCTTTTGAACGTGATAGCCGAGGCGCTCGGGCTCGAGCGCGTCTCGGAGTTCAACAAAACACATCACTTCGCCTCTTACATTTCGATGTGCGGCGCAAATCTCACTTACGGGAAAAAGCTGCCCTCGGGCTCCGCCGTTATCACGAGCGACGATGTTTTTGACGCGCTTTTGTCCCGCCGCCGGAAAAATGACGGCATAGGCAAACGGAGAGACGAGCTTTCGGAAGAATACTTCGCGCTGCGTTACCGTGAGCAAAACGTCACACTCCGCTCGCTTTCAAGTGAGGACGAGGCCCGGTTCAGAAGGAAAAACGCCGCAAACAGAAAAACGCCCTCCCGATTTATTGCGGGAGAGCTCGGCGGGCTTGAGGCGCGCGGCAATTCAAACGGGCAGGAGGCGTTCCGGTATTTCATCGACAGAACATCGTCCCCCGCCCTGTATCTCATAGACGAGCCGGAGAACAGCCTCTCGCCGATGCGGCAGCTCGATCTTTCGCGTTATATCGAAAGCTCCGCGAGGGGCTTTGACTGCCAGTTCGTCATAGCGACGCATTCGCCTTTTTTCGCCGCCATAAACGGCGCGCTCGTCTACGATCTCGACGCGGAGCATATCTGCGCCAAAAAGTGGTCTGAGCTTGGCGGCATGCGGACATACGCCCGTTTCTTCGGCGAACACATGAACGAATTTTAAACCGCCGCACAAATCTTCCCTTGGATTTGTGCGGCGGCATTATTGTTTTGGGTCCGGGGCAAATTTATGCGCTCGCAGGCTCTTTTTTTATCTCGCGGGAATCTGTGTTCAGCACAAGACCCGCGCGCGTCAGCGCGTATATGACGGGCGGCACGAGCGCAAGCTGTATCACGATCGCGGGGATAACGGATGTGACGGCGCCCGACAAAAACGCCGCAAATCCGAACGAGCCGGACGTGACGCCAGCCATAATGAGCCTTGCCGCGCCCCAGACGAGGCGTCCCGAAACCATTGCAACGATAAGGTCGAGATATATGTACGGCAACTTCTTCGGCAGCAGTTTATAAAGTAGCCCTGATACGAGCCCGTATGTCGCAAGCTCAAACGCCATTCCTATCGCAGACGGGAACAACGTCGGCATGCCCGCTATGAGCGAGCGCAGGATAGGCGCCGCAGCACCTACGACAAGACCCCACTGCCACCCGCACACAAATCCGCAGAGCATGACGGGGATGTGCATCGGGCACAGCATTGTCCCAAGCTGCTGATTGTTCGCCGTAAGATACGGCAGAACGTACGCTATCGCAAGAAACATCGCAGAAAAAGTCAGCTTTTTTACACTTTTCATTATTTTTTCCTCCTTTAAAAGCAAAAAGCGCGCCCGCGCTTGCCGCGCGTGCGCGCCTTCATGGCGCACATATAAGTGCTTTTTTTGTTTTTTTCACCGTGCTTCTGCACATCGGCGGCGCTGCTGCGCCAATCCGTGCGGCATTCTTGCCGCTTTTCTATATTTTACATCGTATTCCGCCTGTTGTCAAGCCCTTACGAGCTTTAAAAGCTCATCTTTTGCAAGCTCGATGAGTTTTCCCGTCGAAGCTTCTCCCACGCCGACGACAATGTTGTCGCAGCCCGAGAACGGAATGAGTATGCGTACAGCGCGGCTCCCGCCGACAGCGGACGCCATAGTGGGGGTGACCTCTCCGAGCAGCGAGTCCGGTATCGCAATGCCGAGCGGGCCCATTATTACGTCGGCGCTTCGGCAGGCGACAACGACCGCGTTCTCTCCCGTCGCGGCATTGTCCGCTCCGGCCTTCAGCATAGCGGCGGTCGCGGATGTATTCGTGCCGACTGCGGTGACGCGCGCTCCCGGCGCCGCCTCCTTAGCCGCGGCGACAAGCTGTCTTCCGACCCCGCCCCCCTGCGCGTCGATTATAAGTATATTCATAAAAATACCTCCGTTTTTCATTTGTAGATCTGTGTTTCCTATTATTTTAAAGAAGGCGAGCACCATATCATTTTGAATCTCATCTTCATAAAAACAATTTACTCGCGATTATTATGTAAAATCACTATCGAACTTTCATATTAATATTCAAGTTTGTCCTTCTTATGACCGTTGCATTTTGAGCACGTTACCTGCAAATTGGACAAAACTGTTTTTCCCCCTTTTGAGATCGGCACAATATGATCGATCTGCAATCCCACCCCGTCAGGCATATACTTCCCGCAAATCCTGCAAGTGTAATTATCACGGAGAATAACTTTTTCCCGTAGTTCCTTTGTCATTAATTTTCTTTGATTTTTGCTATAATACTTTCGAAGCGGCATCTCATAATCAATTGACTTCAGTAGATTATTACGGCTCAAAAGATATGTATAATCGTAAGAATATTCACTTACGACTTGAGAGACCTTATATGGCGTTTTAACGTAATTGTGTTGGTGATATCTTGTCTGCATCCTAACAAACATGAAACAAAAAGCATTTTTATCGTCCAAACATTTTTGAAACTGATCATTTCGATAATTTTTCAATATACTTTTATCTATTTTTCTTTCACAATCATTTTTCCATCTTTTTATCTTTTCATTGTGTAGTTGAATTAAATAGAAGTTTCCATCAATTATAAACTCGTCTATCCAATCCTCGATACATGGATTTCTTTTTCCTGAAATATCGAATTGATGTACAAAATAAGGATAATCAAAGGGAGAACGAAAAATTAAATAAAGAATTAATGCAACGGCTATTGCCGAAAGAACTACTATTGTAATATACTCCGGGTTATTAAAAATCATTCTTTGTCTCCTTTAGGCACACTATATGCAAACTCTTTTACTAATTAATGGCGGCAATTTCGCTTCAGTAAGATTATCGTATTAGCCACTCACTATTCCTTCTCTGTTGCTCATAATCAAATATTTTCCTAAATAACGACTTACCGGACGGACATATCCGATCAAATCCCTTTTTGTCCAACATATTCATTCCTCCGAAAATCGCAATTTCTCGCTCTTAGCTCCGCCCAAGAATAACACAAAAATGCAAAAGAAATCTACAATTGCCGCACCACAGCACACATTATACACCGCAAGCGAAAATTACACCGCAAAGGCGCACTTTGGGATTTTCCTCGGCTTTGTATCAAACTCTGCAAGTTGATATCTATGTTTTTGCTGATTTTAATACAAGCAAAAAATCTTTCTTTATCGGTTTAGCCTTCTTCAAGCAGACGGCAGTGTAATTCATACAATGCTGTTTTATTTGAATCCCAAGTCAGGCGCGACATAGCGTCATCAAAGCTCAGCCATTCGCAACCGGTGTGCTCATCAGACAGCTTTATGTCCCGAGCACATTCAAATGAGAAGTGATATTCGGGAAGAACATAAGTATCCTTTGACCAATGTTTCCGGTGCCGTTCCGAAATAACGTTCGCAGGAACATAAGCCATGGATGTCAGCTTTATAATATTGTCCGTTTTGATTCCCGTTTCTTCTGAAATTTCTCTGATTGCCGCCTCTGTCGGCGTTTCATCATCTTCACCGCCGCCTGAAACAAACTGCCACTGGTCCAAATCCGAGCGATGAAAAACGCAAAACTGCGGCTCTGCCGGCGCTGCTTTTCTAAAAGGGATCGCCAATATCTGAAACGGTGCTCTCATACTCATAAACCTCCGCAAATCGCGAAAAACGGTATCTTTTTATGTCGTCTCCTGCGAATAATGCAAAATCAAAAGCGCCCTGAACGTGATGTCGCAGAACTTTCGTGTCTCTGTTTTCCAATCGACCTCGAGCTGCTGACCGCCGTATGTGCTGAAGCCCTTTAATTGATTCTCCGCAATCGGCGCTTTGCAAATGCCGTCGTCGTCAACGAAGCTCAAAAGAAGCTCCGCTTCCCTTTGCAGCTACTCGAGATACGGCGCACACCCGCACCGGCACAGCCATTCTACCCTGTCAAAATAAGTATAGTGCACCCCGTTTTCTTCATAACCAAGCTGATACCCTTCTTTTAAACAGCCGATCGTTCCAAGCACATAGCCGACCCAAGAATCTCCGCCGACCTGCTTTTCGGGGCGGTCTGTCCGCATCAGTTTTCTGAAAGATTCGGCGAGCATCCGAATATTTTCTTCTTTTTTCCATGAATCAGTATGTGCGAGGATATCAAGATGATAGTAGCAGGGCCATTTTTCATAATCGTTGAATACGCGCTTCTCCCTCCCGCCGCTCTTTCTCACCCTCGTTATGTCTAAAGCGGAATCCACCTCAAGCACGCGCCTGAACGAGTCAAGCGCCAACTGTATCTGCGGTTTTATATCTATCACGTCATCGTAACCGGCGCGGGCAATGCAGGCGCAGCGGATGATATTCTGACCGTTTGCGGCATAGCGGAACTCGTCAAAATATTTACCCTTTGTGCGATAGCAAAGGTCTGTAAGCTCTGTCGTTACAAATGCCTCCATAGCCCTTTTCAGAACAGGCGTGTCTTTATAAACAAGCTTTTCGCCTAAATATTTTGTCCCCACCTCCTGATTTTCAAAGGGGCCTGCGTTTTTGTTCGGTCCGTGAAAGCCGTTGCCGAGCCAACCGTTTTCCTTTTGGCAAGCAATGATAGATTTTATGATCGGCTCTTCCAAAATTTTTGCCTGCAATTCATCTTTTTCGGCGGCAGGTACTTCCTCATGCATGACCTCCGTCCTGACACGGTACCGGATAGACGGATTTGCATTTGCGAGTAAAAATTCGATCATTTTTTCTTTCATACGCTTACCATTCTTTTAAAAAAATTGTGTGTCTTATCATTCGGGGGCGCTCGTTAATTAAGCGCCCCCGCGTTTTTTGTGTCCGCGCGTCAGAACATTGAAAGCTGGTTCGACTCGTCTATTTTGTCGAGTACACCGTTTCTTTTTAGCGTATCTATGACGGATTTCGACACCTTCGCGCTGTCGCGGAGTTCCTCTATTGAGAACACTTCCCCTCCGAAGCTGTCGCGCGCCTCCGCGAGGCTCTCGGCGGCGCTTGCGCCGACGCCCGAAAGACACATAAACGGAACGCGTATCTTCCCGTCCTCGGGCAGAAACGCCGTCGCGTCCGACTTGTATATGTCGACGGGCAGGAATTTGTATCCGCGCATAAAGTACTCGTTCACTATTTGGAGCGCCGCAAGCTGCGTCTCCTCCTTCTGCGTCGCGTCGGCTCCCCTGTCCGAATACTCCTCTATCTGAGCTCTGACGGCGGCGGGACCCCTCAGCACGAGCTCACCGTCAAATCCGTCCGGAGCCGCGGTGAAATACGCGGCGTAAAACTCGACGGGATAGTTTATCTTATACCAGCCGAGCCGTATCGCGGACATGACGTATGCGGCGGCGTGCGCCTTCGGGAACATGTACTTTATCTTCTTGCACGACGCTATGTACCATTCGGGAACGCCGACCTTCAGCATCTCCGTCTCAAATTCGGCAGATACGCCCTTTCCCTTTCTGACCTTCTCCATTATATTGAAAGAGAGCGACGGGTCGAGACCGTACCTTATCAGACGGAGCATTATGTCGTCGCGGCATCCGATGACGGAACGTATGTCGCAGGTGCCGTCCTTTATGAGCTCCTGCGCGTTTCCGAGCCACACGCCCGTCCCGTGCGACAGCCCCGATATCTGTAAAAGGTCGCCGAACGTCTGCGGCTTGCAGTCCGTCAGCATCTGCATGACAAAGCGCGTTCCGAGCTCAGGCAGACCGTATGTTCCCGGCTCGTCGTGCTCTTTGTTGAGTCCGAGAGCGCGGCTCGAGGTCATGAGGCTGTAAACGTCGCGGTCGTTCATCGGAACGTCCATGACGCTCGTGCCCGTGTACTTTTCGAGCATCTTGTACTTTGTCGGAATATCGTGACCGAGCTCGTCGAGCTTCAGTATCGTGTCGTGCAGATACGAGAATGCAAAGTGCGTCGTTATAATGTTCGAGTCTGCGTCGTCCGCGGGATGCTGGACGGGGGTGAAATCGTAAACGTCGTATTCGCTCGGAACGACTATGATCCCGCCCGGATGCTGTCCCGTGCTCCGCTTTATGCCGGAGCAGCGCACGCAGTACCTCTCAACGTCCGCCCTTGTCATCCTCGCGCCCTTGTCCTCGAGATACTTCATCACAAAGCCGTATGCGGTCTTTGACGCGACGGTGCCGAGCGTCCCCGCGCGGAACACGTTCTCCGCGCCGAAAAGCTCCTCAGTGTATTTATGGACCTTTCCCTGCACGTCGCCCGAGAAGTTGAGGTCGATATCGGGAGACTTCTCTCCGTAAAAGCCGAGGAATGTCTCAAATGGGATATCGTGCCCGTCGACTATCATCTTCGTGCCGCAGCAGGGGCAGTTTTTGTCCGGCATATCGAAGCCCGAGGCATATTCGTCCTTATGGAATTCGCTGTATCGGCATTTCGGGCACCTGTAATGCGGCGGAAGCGGATTCACCTCCGATATGCCCGAGAACGACGCGACGATAGAGCTCCCGACGGAACCGCGCGAACCGACAAGGTAGCCGAGGCTCTCGGAATACGACACGAGCTTCTGCGCGATTATGTAAAGCACCGCGTACCCGTTTTTGATTATGGAGCCAAGCTCGCGCTCGAGGCGCTCGGTGACGATATCGGGTATCTTTCCGTCGTGGCAGTACCAGTCGTTGGCGCGCTGCCAGCACAGGGATTTCAGCTCGTCCTCAGCTCCGTCGATTTTCGGCGTATACGTCCCCTTCGGTATAGGGCGAACGTCCTCTATCATGTCTGCAATGAGGTTCGTATTTTCAACGACGACCTCGTAAGCCGTCTCTTCTCCGAGATATGAGAACTCCTCGAGCATTTCGTCAGTTGTACGCATATAGAGCCGCGTGTCGCGGTCCGCGTCCTGAAATTTCATTCCCTTTTGTAGTATCTTGCGGTATATCTCATCCTCCTCGTCGAGGAAGTGCGCGTCGCACGTCGCAACGACAGGGCGTCCCGTTTTCTTCCCGAGCTCGACGATCTTTCTGTTTATGTCGCGCAGCTCGTCTTCCCCGCCGACGCGTCCTCCGCCAATCAGGAAGGTATTGTTCGTAAGCGGCTGTATCTCAAGATAATCGTAAAATTCCGCAATGCGCTCGAGCTCCGCCTCGGGCTTTGAGTCGAGTATGGCGCGGTAGAGCTCCCCAGCCTCGCAGGCGGAACCGATGATGAGCCCGTCGCGATGCTCGTTTAAGACGCTCTTCGGTATGCGCGGATGCTTGCGGAAATACTGCAAGTAGCTGTCCGAGATGAGACGATACAGATTTTTCAGCCCCGTCTGATTTTTGACGAGTATTATCTGATGATACGTCGGCAGTGTGAGCGGATCCGCGTGCTCGCTCATTTGGCGGACCATGTCAGAGACGTCGCCGACGCCGTCCTCAACGAGGCGGTCCGTCATTTTTCTGAAAAGGAGCGCCGTCACCCGCGCGTCCTCAAACGCGCGGTGGTGCTCAAATCCGCCGAGCCCGTAGTACTCAACGAGCGTGTCGAGCTTGTGATTTTTGAGATCGGTGTTGACGTAACGCGACATTGCGAGCGTGTCTATGTACGCGTTGTCAAACGGCAGACGCAGGCGCGACGAGGCGGCGCGGATAAAGCCCGTGTCAAAGCTGGCGTTATGCGCCACGAGCGGTCTTCCGGCGCAGAACTCGAAAAATTTCGGCAGCACCTCGTCTATCGGAGGCGCGCCCTTCACAGTTTCGTCCGAAATGCCCGTCAGCTCCGTAATGTTTTTCGGTATCGGGCGGCGCGGGTCGACGTATTCCGAGAACGTCTCCGACACCTCGCCGCCGCGCATAAGGACTGCACCTATCTCTATTATCTCGTCGGTGACGGAGGAAAGGCCCGTCGTTTCTATGTCGAACACAACGAATTCGTCGTCAAAACCGAGACCGTCTATATCGCCCCAAACGGCGCGCGCCTCGTCGTCTACGAAATATGCCTCCATCCCGTAGATCACCTTGAAATCGTTGTCGCCGGCCTTTCTCATCGCGTCAAGCTCAAGCATTGCGTCCGGAAACGCCTGAGCGTTTCCGTGATCCGTGATGGCGACTGCCGGGTGCCCCCAGTACTTCGCGCGGCGCAGCGCCTCCTTCGGCACGATGAGCGCGTCCATCTGCGACATCGTCGTATGAAGGTGGAGCTCGACGCGCTTCTTCTCCGCCTTGTCCTGCCTTATGACGCGCGAGATCTTCGCCGCGGAGCGCAGCCTGATGTTGTACTCGATCTTCGGCAGCGGGTCAAATCTGTCCTCATCGGGCTGTACTGTCTGCTTTTTCTTGAATGCCCCAGTATCGTCGGCACGCACGCTGCCCTCGATGAGCACGCACGTCCCGACCTTGAGCTTGCCGAGCAGCGCCTCGCCCTCCTCCTTAGGCTTCGTTGTCCTTATAAAAGCGGACAGCTTGTTGTCCGTGATGCCTATCGTAATATTGAGCTTGTCGTATGTGCGCGTCTCCTTTGAATTGACCTCGAATATCTCGCCCGCGACCGTGATATGCGCGGTCTCGTGGTCAAGCGCCGAAAGAGGGGCGAGGGAGGCGGCGTCTATGAGGTCGCCGCATATTCCCGACGGCTCCGAAACGTCGAGCGTCAGCCCGCCGTATTCGATATATCCCGTCTCTGCGTCGCGGGAGATAACGTCGGCGCCTCCCGTGAGCGGCGTGGAGTACGCCTTCGCCATCTCCGCCTCGTTCGCGGCAGATTCCTCGGCGGCTCGTTCTGTCTCGCGGCGCGCCGCCTCATATTCCGCGAGAAGATAAGCGTCGCGCTCGCGCCTGTGGGCTTCCGAGACCTCGGCGTAATCATCCCTTTGCGCTATTTTTATCTTTTTTTCAATCGAAAATTCGCTCTTGATTATGGATGAGACAAGCTCCGCCGTGCTCGCGTCGCGCAGCAGGTCGAGCCCGCTCTGCGTGAACGGTATCTCTACCTGCAGCGTGCCGTCGTCCTCCTCGGTGACCGTGTAGTCGTTGAAAAAGCCGTTTGTGACGGCGCCGATGTTGACGGCTTCGGCAAAGATCTCCGGCAGGTACGAAGTATTGAAAAGCTCCGGCGGATACGACGGCAAAAGCCGCATCGCCGAGAGCTCGTACGCCTCGCGTATGCCGTTTTCTATCCTGTAAAGCTCCCGTTTTTTAATTAGCTCGGGAAAACTCGCGCGCACCTCTATGATGCGGCGCTCGCGGTCGACCTTGACCGTGTAATCCGTGACGGACAGAAGTATGCTTTTTGACAGCTCGTCCGGGATGTAACGTGAAAATTTCTCTAAAATACTTACCATTTCGCTTTATTATAACCGTTTCTTTACTTTATTTCATTTCTCGTTTTGTCCCGTCTTTCGGCGCGTCAGCCCTTCCCCTTCGCAAGCGCCTCCGTCTCGCGGAGCAGAACCGACACGGCCTCATCCTCGCGGAGCTTGCCGACTATCTCACCGTGGCGGAAAAGGACGGCTTCTCCCTTTCCTCCCGCGATGCCGACGTCCGCGTCCCTCGCTTCGCCGGGGCCGTTGACGGCGCATCCCATAACGGCGACCTTCAGCTTTTTGCCGTGCGTGTCTATCTTCATAAGCTCGGGCTCGAGCAAGTCGAGGATCCCCAAAAGATCTATCTGCGTTCTCCCGCACGTCGGGCACGAAACGAGCTCTATCCCCTCGTCGTAAAGACCGCAGGCGCGGAGAATGTCGCGTCCGGTCGGCACCTCGTCGCGAGGCGGCGCCGACAGTGTGACGCGTATCGTGTCGCCTATGCCGTCGCAAAGCAGCGCGCCTATGCCGACGGCATTTTTGAGCGTCCCCATCCGCACGGTCCCCGCCTCCGTCACGCCGAGATGTATCGGGCAGTCACAGCCGGCGGCGATATGACGTGTCGCGTCTATCATCGTTTTCACGTTCGACGATTTTACGGAAACGACGATATCGAAAAAGTCGTGCTTATGAAGCGCGTCTATGTATGAAAGAGCGGACTCCGCGAGCGCCTCGGGCGTCGCGCCGCCGTATTTTTCGACGAACTTTTTCTCGGCGGAGCCGCCGTTCACGCCTACGCGCATCGCCGTGCCGCATTTCGCGCACGCGTCAGCGACGCGCAAAAGATTGTCGATGCCGCCGAGGTTTCCGGGATTGACGCGCACCTTGTCGGCTCCCCTCTCCGCCGCAGCGAGCGCAAGCTTATAGTCAAAATGTATGTCTGCGACGAGCGGCACATCGACACCGCGCGCTTTGATATATTCGAAAACTCCGACGCAGTCGCGGTCGGGCACCGCAATGCGGACGATGTCGCAGCCGACGGAGACGAGTTCTTCCGTCTGCGCCGCGACGGCGGCAAAATCATGGCTGTCCGCGTTCGTCATTGACTGGACGCTGACGGGCGCGCCGCCTCCTATTGTGACCTTGCCCACCCTGACGGCGCGGGTCTTACGTCTTATTATAACGCTCATTTATTTTTTACCTCAGTGGAACAGATTTGCGATATCCTTGAATGTCACGAGCACCATTATCCCGAGCAGTATCACGATGCCGGCAAAGTGTATCTTCGCCTCGAGCTCCGGGTCTATCTTTTTGCCGCGGATCAGCTCGACTATCATGAAGAGCAGCCGCCCGCCGTCAAGCGCCGGTATCGGCAGCAGATTCACGATGCCGAGGTTGAGCGACAGGACGACGGCGATATAAACGAGGTCGGAAAATCCGCTCTTCGCCGCCTCGTCGAGCACCTGTGTGACGCCGACAGGTCCGCTCACCGCCTCGACGCCGTATCTTCCGGTGACAAGGTCGAAAAGGGACTCCCATATCATCTCGACAGTCAGCTCCGAGCGGAAAAACGCATGCTTCACGACCGTCGAAAACGTCCTGTGCTCTGAGTAGACGTAGAAATCGAGCGAGCCGAACGCTATCCCCTCCTCCGACGCAAGCGGAAACTTTACGTCCGCAAGTGTTATCTCGGTGCCGTCGCGCTCGACGGTCACGTCAACGGGCTCGATGCCGCGGCGCATGACTTCATACGCGAGCTCGTTTGCCGTATGGACGCGTTCGCCGTCAACGGCGACGATCCTGTCCTCCTCGCGCAGTCCCGACGCCTTTGAAAGCGCCGTCTCCCCGTTCTCGCCCTCCGTGAACTGATATATAACCGTGCTGCCGAGGGAGCCCGAGAAGATGACGAGCGCCGTCATAAGGATTATTCCGATGGTTATGTTTGAAAGCGAGCCCGCCGCCGTTATGATGAAGCGCTGCCACAAAGGCTTTGCCGAGAGGGCGTTTGGATCGTCAGACTCCTCGTCCTCGCCCGCCATCGCCGTAAATCCTCCGAAAGGAAACAGCCTTAGCGAATACCGCGTGCCGGATTTTTTGCCGACCCACGAGAATATCTTCGGTCCCATCCCTATGGCAAACTCCGTCACTGTCACATGGCAAAGGCGCGCCGTTATGAAGTGCCCCATCTCATGGATGAAGATGAGAAGTCCGAAAACCAATATCGCTATTATAACGGAAAAAATGTTCACCGTCAGTGAGCCTCCTTTATGATGCGGTCACGCTCGGCTGTCTATAAGCTCCGCCGCGCGCAGCCTCGCCTCGGCGTCCGCGGAAACGATGTCTTCAAACGAAGTCTGCCCGGGGTGTCCCACGATATCCGCAGTCTCCTTTACGATATCGAATATGTCTGTAAAGCCGAGCTTTTCGGAAAGAAAAGCGCCGACGGCGACCTCGTCCGCCGCGGACATCGCCGCGGGATACGTTCCGCCCCTGCGCGCCGCCTCAAACGCGAAGGCAAGCAGCGGAAATGCGTCCGTGTCGGGCACACCGAATGTCAGCTTCGAGAGCGCTTTCCAATCGACCTCTCCGGCGCATCCGTTCATGCGCTCGGGATACGTCATGGCGTACTGTATCGCCGTTCTCATGTCGGGCACGCCGAGCTCGGCTATTATCGCGTTGTCGCGGAACTGCACCATCGAATGGATTATGCTCTCGCGGTGGATGACGACCTCTATCATGTCGGCGGGCACTGAAAACAGTCGCATCGCCTCTATGACCTCAAAGCCCTTGTTCATGAGCGTCGCGCTGTCGACCGTTATCTTCGGACCCATGTCCCATGTCGGATGAGAGAGCGCCATCTTGGGCGTTATCCCCTCGAGCTCGGAACGCTTTTTGCCGTAGAACGGGCCGCCCGATGCCGTTAGTATGAGCTTTGAAACGTCTTCCCTCCTGCCTCCCGAAAGGCTTTGGAAGATCGCGCTGTGCTCGCTGTCTACGGGGATCAGCTCGGCGCCGCCTTCTTTTATTTTTGAGAGGAGGTGATCTCCCGCGGCAACGATCGCCTCCTTGTTCGCCATGCATATCCGACGGCAGCTTCGCGACGCCTCTATCATCGGGGCGCACGCCGCCATTCCCGATATCGCCATAACCGCCGCATCGGCGTCAGCCTCTGCCGCGGCGCATACGACGCCCTCGTCTCCGCCGAAAACCTTGATATCCGTATCGGCGAGCGCGAGCTTCAGCCTGTTTGCGGCGGACTCGTCCGCGAGCGCCGCGATCCTCGGCATGAATTTGCGGCAGGCGTCTTCGAGTTCGCGGTCGCGGCTGCCTGCCGTGAGAACATCGACACGCGCGCCGAGCGACTCGACGACCGAAAGCGTCTGTTTTCCTATCGAGCCTGTCGCGCCGAAAATCGCCGTCGTGAGCCGGCGCTCCGTACTGCTTTTCATGTTATTTTACGTCCTCTCTAAGCAAAATATGTAAAGAACCGCGTCAGAATATAGAGAAACGGAACGACGGCAATGACGCTGTCGAAGCGGTCGAGCATACCGCCGTGACCGGGGAATATATTTCCAAAATCCTTTATATCGTGCGAACGCTTGATATAGGACGCGTTCAGGTCGCCTATCTGCGAGACGACGGACAGGAATATCCCCGATATCAGAAGAGCCGCATAATTCACCGTCAGATGAAATACCGCCGCGACAATTATTCCGTAAACGGCGCAGAATATGCCGCAGAACAACGTTCCGCCGACGCTGCCTTCAACCGTCTTTTTGGGCGATATCTTCGGAATCAGCTTGTGCTTTCCGAAAAAGCTGCCGCAGAAGTACGCGAAGCTGTCCGTTATCCAGGAACACAGAAACACGAGCGGCAGTATGAGACCGCCGTTTGCCGACTGCGTTATCGCGACTGCCGCGACAGAGGCGGCTGAGACGTATATCGTCATGAGCGACAGCTCCGACGTAGGCGACAGCTTCGGCGAGAGCAGCCCGAAAACGCCCGCCGCGTAGAGGCAGTACACCGCAAAAAACGCGACGGAGATCAGTATGGGGACAAGGGGTGAGTTTCCCGTGCTGCTCCAACCGCTGATAAACTGCATCGCGGGAAACGCCGCGCTGCATATGCAGAAAAAGACGGCGACGGCAAGTCCCGCCCCTTTCTTTATTCCAACGCATCTCGCCGTCTCATAAAGCGAGATGACGGATATGAGCGCCCAAACAGCCGGCGTTAGGGCAGTATCATAAAATATGAGTGCCGGGACGAGTACTAAAACGAGCACCGCTCCGGTCGCTATACGCTTCAGCATTATATATAATTCCTTTTTGTTTAATTAGAATCCGTAACTCCGCCGAACCTGCGCTCGCGCGCGTAGAAATCCTCGACGGCACGGTCAACGTCCTCGGGCTGCATATCGGGCCACAAAGTCGGCGTGAAATACAACTCGGAATAAGCCGCCTGCCACAGAAGAAAATTCGAGAGCCGACGCTCGTTCGCCGTCCTGACGATGAGATCGGGGTCGGGACATCCGGCGGTATAAAGATGTGACGCGAAGCTCTCCTCCGTTATCGGCTCGCCTGACGCGGCGAGCTCTGCCGCTGCGCGGACGATCTCCGCGCGGGAGCCGTAGTTCAGCGCGATATTGAGTCTCTTCTCGTAGTGAGCAGACGCCTCTTCAAGCCGCGTCATCCTCGCCGCCATTTCGGGCGAGAAAACGGACCTGTCGCCGAGAAAAGTGTATCTTATCTCGTTTTCGGTGAGCTCACGCTCGGCACCGTCTATGTATTCGTCGAGCAGAGATACTATTCTGTCGACCTCTTTTTTCGGCCGTGACCAGTTCTCGGTCGAAAAAGCGTAGACGGTCACTATCTTTATCCCTATGTCGCCGCAGTAACGGACGATGCGCTTGAACGCCTGCGCTCCCTCAGAATGCCCGAATTCGCGCGGCATGCCGCGGCGGCGCGCCCACCGTCCGTTTCCGTCGAGGATAAAGGCGATGTGGCGGAGCCTGTCGTCGACCTTGACGCGCCGCTCGCCGCCGCTTTTTTCGTTTCGGGAGAATAAAGCCATAAAAGCCTCCCACTGCCGAGCGCCGATACCGCGCGCGGCATGATATACAATGATGTGTTTGTCTATATTGTTAAAATACTGCCCGAAAAATCAAAACACAGCCGGCGGAGCGAAGCCGCCCCGCCGCACCGCAAAATCTTCTGCATGAAGTTCCGAGCCGAACGTATGACCTCGGTCAGACCGACATAATCTCCTTGACCTTGCCCTCTGTGACCTTGTCGACTTCCTTGATGTACTTGTCGGTCAGATTTTGGACGTCCTTTTCGGAGAGCTTTTCCTCGTCCTCCGTCATTTCTCCCGCTTTCTTCTGCGCCTTGACCTTGTCCATCGCGTCGCGGCGGATGTTGCGGACAGCAACCTTGGCCTCTTCGCCGAGCCTCTCGACCTGCTTTTTCAGCTCGCGGCGGCGTTCCTCGTTGAGCTGCGGTATTGCAAGACGTATGAGCTTGCCGTCGCTCTGAGGCGTTATTCCCACGTCGGAGGTGAGAATTGCGCGTTCGATCTGCTTCAGTGATGACGGGTCATAAGGCGATATGACGAGCGTCCTTGCGTCTGCCGCGCGTATCTCCGCCATCTGAGAGACAGGCGTTGGCGCGCCGTAATAATCGACGTTCACGCGCGCGAGAATCTCGGGATTTGCCCTCCCCGCGCGGATCGTTCCGAGGTTTTCCGAATACGCGGAGATAGATTTCTTCATTTTGGTTTCAAATTCGTCCGTCTTGAGTTTCATCTTTTGTTCCTCCGTTTTTTTATTTAATATGCCTCAGCGCTCTCCCGAAAGAAATTTTTCTATCGGAAGTTTGCGGCTGTTTATTTCGTATGTGTTACGACGGTTCCTATGTCGTCGCCGCAGACGGCCTTGACGATGTTGTTCGGATCCTCGAGCGCGCACAGGAGCAGCGGAAGATTGTTCTCCCCCGAGAGCGTCGCCGCTGCGAGGTCTATGACGCCGAGCTTGTTTTCGATTATGAAATCATAATCCACCGTTCGGAAAGGCTTTGCGTCCGGAAAACGGCGCGGGTCGCGGTCATAGACGGCGTCTATGTTTTTCGCGAGTATTGCAACGTCGACGCCGAGCTCCGCCGCACGAATGACGGCTGCCGTGTCGGTCGTGAAAAACGGATTTCCGATGCCGCCTCCGAGCACGACGACGGTTCCCTCCGAGAGGTATTTAACCGCCTTGTCACGCACGAATACCTGAGCGAACTCCGTCATCTCTATCGCCGACATCACGACGGCCTTGACGTTTGCCCGCAGCAGCGCGTCTTCGATGCCGAGCGCGTTTATGACCGTGGCGAGCATGCCCATGTGGTCGGCGCGCGAACGGTCCATGCCGACTCCCTTCGCGCCGCGCCAAATGTTGCCGCCTCCGACAAGTATCGCGACCTCGACACCCATGTCTACGCATGTTTTTACTGCCTTTGCGACCTCGTCAAGCATCTTGAAATCGAGCACGCAGTCCTTGCCGGAAAGCGCCTCGCCCGACAGCTTTATTAGGACACGTTTGTACTTCGCCTGCATATGTCTTCATCCTTTGAACTTTTTCGGAGCGACAAACTCGCCCTCTTACTATTATACCGATTTTTTTGCCGCTTGTAAACACAAAATTACCGATTATGAGAAATAAATGCGTTTTTTAAGATATCGGAAGCATTCGGGAGAGCGCACGGGACAAGCGCGGGGCGCGCTGTGCTCCGCCGTCGACCGGCAAAGAGATGCCGACGGCACAGCGCAGGCGACCGTCGCGGCAAAGCGTATCCGCCTGCATTTAACCGATACCACACAGGTCGCATCTCTAAAAAACAAGGGAGGCGAAGATATCGCCTCCCGATGTGTGTCAGTTGCCTTTTACGAGCGATGCAATTTCCTCGGCGAAGTTGTCCTCGCGCTTCTCGAGGCCCTCGCCTCTTTCGTAGAGCCAGAAGCCCGTGACCTTTATGTCGGCGCCGAGCTCTTTCGCGGTCGCGGCAACGTACTTGCCGACCGTCATCGAGTCATCCTTGACATAAGGCTGCTCAAGCAGGCAGGCGCGCTCGAAGAAGAGCTTGTCGAGCTTGCCCTCTACGATCTTGTGGAGGACTGCGTCAGGCTTGTTGGCGAGCTTTTCGTCCGTCTTTGCGGCCTTTATCTGAACCTCGAGCTCCTCGTCTATAACGCTCTGCGGGACGTCCGCCTTTGCGATATATGTGGGAGGCGTGCCTGCGGCGATCTGGAGCGCGATGTTCTTTGCGAACTCTGCGAACTCAGGCTTTTCCGCCGTCGCGTCGTCGGTGTCAAATCTGACGATGACGCCCGTTGTGCCCTTGCCGTGGATATACGTCGAGAACGCGCCGTCAACGATGACAAAACGGCGGATGTTCATGTTCTCGCCTATCGTGAAGACCATGTCCTTCAGCTTGCCGTCAACGGTGAAGTTGTCGTCGTAAGGCAGTTCCTTGAGGGCATCGATGCTCTCGGGTCTGTTCTTTATTATTACGGAAAGGATGCCTGTGACAAATTCGCGGAACGTCGCGTTCTTGGCGACGAAGTCCGTCTCGGCGTTGACCTCTATCATCGCCGCGGTCTTGCCGTCCTCGGAAACCATGATGTCTACGACGCCCTCAGCGGCGACGCGGGATGCCTTCTTCGCTGCGACGGACAGACCCTTCTCGCGAAGGAGCTTTACCGCCTCGTCAAAGTTGCCGTCCGCCTCGGTCAGCGCGCGCTTGCAGTCCATTATGCCGACGCCGGTCTTGGCGCGGAGCTCGGATACCATCTTAGCTGTTATTGTGGTTGCCATGAAAATACCTCTTAAAATATGCTCTTGTGCTATTTATTCAGCCGCAGTTTCGGCGTCTTCCTCAGCCTCGGCCTCGGTCTTCTCGGTCTCTGCCGCGTCAAACGACTCGCCCTGCTTGCCCTCGATAACGGCGTCTGCAAGGACGGAAGAAATGAGCTTGATCGCGCGGATGGCGTCGTCGTTGCCGGGAATGATATAGTCGGCATCTTCGGGGTCGCAGTTCGTATCGACTATTGCAACGACGGGAATTCCGAGCTTCTTCGCTTCGAGCACTGCGTTATGCTCCTTGCGAGTGTCGACGATGAAAACGGCGTCAGGCAGACGGTCCATTTCCTTTATACCGCCGAGGTTGCGCTCGAGGTTGTCCATCTCCTTCTGAAGGGACGCGACTTCCTTTTTCGGAAGCGAATTGAACGTGCCGTCTTCCTGCATCTTCTCAAGCTGATAGAGGCGGGAGATCGAACGTCTTATCGTTCTGTAATTCGTGAGCATGCCGCCGAGCCAGCGAACGTTGACATAGAACTGTCCGCAGCGCTTCGCCTCTTCCTTGATGGCGTCGGCCGCCTGCTTCTTCGTTCCGACGAAGAGTATCGTTCCGCCCTGCGCGGAAAGGTCGCGCACGAACATATACGCCTCATCGAATTTCTTGACCGTCTTCTGGAGGTCGATAATGTAGATACCGTTGCGCTCCGTGAAGATGTACTCAGACATCTTCGGGTTCCATCTTCTTGTGTGGTGTCCGAAATGGACGCCGGCTTCAAGCAGCTGCTTGATAGTGATAACAGACATTTTTAATGTCCTCCTTCGGTTTTTCCACCACGCCGGCATATATGCGGCAGCCGAGTTCCGGCACCGACCGCACATCCCGCAGACGTGTGTGAATTATTTTTTTGCGCCTTGGCGCACACTTGGTATCATACCATAAAACGGTCTCGTTGTCAACACCGCAAATATAATTTTATTTATAAAAAACTGCTGTTTGCCGCCGGCAAAAAAGCCGACCGAAAGGTCATCCTTTCGGTCGGCTGCCGTTATGCTGTATCGTTACGGAATTGCTGCGTTTTTTCGGAGCATATGCGGTATCCGAACGGACCCGAGCGTTTACTCCTGAGCCTCTCCGCCAGCTTCACCTGCGTCGCCTGTCTCGGCTCCCGCCTCGCCGGTGTCGTCACCGGGCTCGTCGGTCGCATAGTACGTTGCGTAGAATGTGTTGTAGATGTAGGCCGTGCCGTATTCCCACGTCATGCCCGTCATCTGCGTGAACTTTTCGTTTGCTATGAGCTCCTTGCGAGCGGCGGCAAAGAACTGGTCGACCTCATCTGCGGACACCTTCATCATACGATCGTAGAGATCCGCGGAGAGTTTTGCTATTTCCTCATAGTTTGCCTTATTGCTTTCGTTATATAGACCGCTGCAGAAGGAGAACGGAGTCAGGCACGAATCGAGGTTCCTCTCCATATCGCGCTCCCACTGATCATCGCTCATTCCTTCCTCGGGATATGCGATGTAGGTGTTTCCTGTATGAGCGATATCCATGTTGTATGCGGCATTGCCGTTTTCATCGCGGACACGGACAACTCTGTTGTCATCATCGCGGTTGTAGTGTACGCCCTCAACGCCGTACTGGATCAGGTTGCGAAGCTCGGGCTGAGTGTTGATGGCCGTTATGACCTCCATGCAGCGCGTGAGGTCTCTCGTTGCCGCGCTGACTGCGAACGCGCTGTCGAAGAGCTCTTCCTGCGTCGCCTTCGGATAGTCAAAAACGGTTATGTTGTATTCCTCGCCGTAAAGCTCCTCAACTTCGTCGAGGGAACCTGCGGAGACAACGCCGACCGCGAACTTCTCAACGGAATCGGGATCCTCTGCGATAAGCCCGTCTTCCTCAAGAGACTTCATGAGCTTGAAGTTCTCCCTGTACTGAGGAATCGAGAAAATATCCGTCACAACGGACTGTGCGGACGGCTCGGACTTGCTGCCGATATAGGAGGCGAGGACGCTCCACTTTCCGTCTTCGGACCAGTAGTGCATTCCCGCGGGCTCGACCCAGGAGAGCAGCGGCGCAAGCGCCTTGTCGTTCTCGCCCTCAGCAACGTCGCGGATGAAGTCCTCGCAGTCCGCCATCGAAAGAAGCGTATCGACGTCATAGTGATACTTGTTTATAAGCTCTTTGTTCGTGAGAAGGAACCTGTATTCTCCCATGCCGTGGTTGTTCGGGATAGCGTATGCATCGCCGAACTCAAAGCGCGCGGCTTCAAGGAAGCTCGGGTATATGTACTTCGGGAGCACCTTGCCCGTGCTCTTGAGGCTGTCCTCAAGATCCATTATGGCTTCTTTCTCTATGAGGTCGAGATACATGTCATAGCTCGTGACAAGGAAAATGTCGAACTGATATTCTCCGACGGAAGGATATCTCTTCTCCGACTGACCGAATGAGTTCTCGAGCGTCTCAACGACGGTCTCGGAAACCTCTTCCGTCTCCTTTTTGTCATCCGTGATACCATCGAGACGGCGGCTCTGTTCGAGCTCGCGGCTGACGGACACGGCGGCGTCATCGTCGTCGAGCTTCTGCTGTATCTTCTGTATCTGAGCATAGACGGCATCGGTGTACTGATCCTCGGGGATCGTACGGAACTCAACGGCGGTCGTATACATCGGCTTGAGGATCTTATTTATCTCCGTCTCGACTTCGGCCACGGCCTTTTCGGTCGTACCTTCAAGCGCGGGGAGCCAAAGAGTCAGCGTTACCGGGGTACGGTTGCTGAGGTCTGTCTGCTCCTCTTCTCCGGTGTCGCTGTCCTCGCCGTTGCCGGAGCTCAGAATAGAGCAGCTCGACAGAACAAATGAAAAGATGATCATAAAAACGAGCACGAGACTTACAAGTTTCTTATTCATTATGGAACATCCTCCTAATATACTGCAGTGTACCGTTGCACAAATCGACGACACCGAGATATTCTTATGATATTTTACATCAAAAGGTCCAAACTGTCAAGCGTAATTTGGCAAAGTTGATGAATTCGACTGCACCGATTTTACCGTCCGGCATCACTTTATACCACAGTTTATTGTCACAGTTTCACAAAACATGCCGCGGATTTTTTGTAGTTTTTCACATTTCAGTTGTCTGAAATTCACAATTGAACGAGGAAAAATTCGTGCAATTCGCGAGAAAAACTTTTTTAATCGAGGAAATCGCGCAGTCTTTTCGAACGGCTCGGGTGGCGGAGCTTGCGAAGCGCTTTCGCCTCTATCTGACGTATTCTCTCGCGCGTAATGTTGAATTCGCGCCCGACCTCTTCGAGCGTGCGCGTCTTTCCGTCGTCAAGTCCAAAACGGCGCTTGAGCACGAGCTCCTCGCGCGGTGTCAGCGTGTGCAGGACCTCCGCTATCTGCTCGCGGAGCACGGCGTATGACGCGGCGTCCGGCGGCGCCGGGCTCTCCTGATCTTCGATGAAGTCTCCGAGATGGGAGTCCTCCTCCTCGCCGATAGGCGTCTCGAGCGAGACGGGGTCGCGCGCGATCTTCATTATCTCGCGCACCTTCTCGGGCGTCATGTTGAGCTTTTCGGCTATTTCTTCGGGCGTCGCCTCGTGACCGAGCTCCTGAAGGAGCTGGCGCGAATATCTCGATACCTTGTGTATCGTCTCCACCATGTGGACGGGTATTCGTATCGTCCTCGCCTGATCCGCGATAGCGCGCGTTATCGCCTGGCGTATCCACCACGTCGCGTATGTTGAGAACTTGTATCCCTTCGTGTAGTCGAACTTGTCGACGGCCTTCATCAGACCGAGGTTGCCCTCCTGTATCAGATCAAGGAAGAACATTCCCTTGCCGACGTAGCGCTTTGCGATGCTGACGACGAGCCTGAGGTTGGCGACGACGAGCTCCTGCTTTGCGCTTTCGTCGCCCTCCGCCATGCGCTTTGCGAGCTCAAGCTCGCGTTCGGAGTCGAGCAGCGGCACCTTGCCGATTTCCTTAAGATACATTCTTACGGGGTCGTCGATCGCGAGCCCCTCCTGCGAGAGCTGCTTTTCCATGTCCTCCCCGCTGCCCATGCGTTCGACCTCGTTTTCGATGTCGAGCGCGCTCGCCGCGTCGGATTCGATGCCTATTCCGTTGCTTTCGAGAGTGTCGTAGAGCTTTTCGATGCTTTCAATATCGATGTCCTCGTCGCCCGCGATTGCGTCTTCGATGTCGCCCTCGGTGAGCATGCCGTCCACTCTGCCCTTTTCGATAAGCTCAAGCTCTCTTTCGTTTACGGTTTCCTTTTCCATTTTTACCTTCCTTGTTATGTACAACTTTATTCTTCTTCGTTTTCGTTGTTCGCCGAATTTTTTTCTCTCAGCCTCATTATCGCCTCGAAGGCGTCGTCAGTCTTTGACTGCTGCCTTTGCCTCTCGTCCTTCAGCGCGCGGACGTTTTCAGCAAAGACCTCGCGCCCGTTGTCGAGCTTGTCGCGGGATACCGCGAGCTTCGTTACGCGCGAGACCTCGTCCTGCGTGAGCTCCGCCGAGAGCAGGCCTATGTCAAATCCGCCGGTCTCGCCGTATACGCGGAGTATCGTCTCAAACACGCGGCGGCCGAATTCGGTCGTGAAATCCTCGGGCGAAAGCGACAGCGCGCCGCCCGACGACACTTCCTTTATGTATTCGGGATACGCCGCGAGCATACCGAGCACGGTCTCCTCGCACGACGCGGAGCGCAGATGCGTCAACTTATCGCGGTTGACGCGGTCGCCGAAGCCGGCGGCGTCTCTCGCGATCTCCAAAGCCTCCGCCCTTTTGTCCGAACGCCGCTTCTTTCTTATGATAAGCGAAACGTCGTTTTTTATACTATCCCGCGAGATCCCGAGCTTATCTGACGCCTGACCGATATACACCTCGCGCTCGACCTCGCTTGAGAAGCCCGCGATATACTCGTTTATCTCGCGCATCGCGCGTATCTTGTCCTCATCAGAGGAGACGTCGTATTTCGACAGGACCTTATCCATCGTATAGCGGAACTTCGAGCTGCTGCCCGAAAGCGCGTCTCTGAACGCGTCGACGCCGAACTTTTTGATGAATTCGTCGGGGTCCTTCGCGCCTTGGAGCTTCAGCACCCTCACGTCGAGCCCGACGGCTCCGAGAAGCTCGAGCGCGCGGCTGTCGGCACGCTGTCCCGCGTCGTCGCTGTCGTAGCAGAGGACGACGCGCTTCGTGTATTTCGCGATGATGCGCGCCTGCTCCTCGGTCAGCGCCGTTCCGAGCGTCGCGACAGCGTTTTCAACGCCCGCGGCGTGCAGGGCAATGACGTCCATATATCCCTCGCAGAGGATCATTTCCTCCGCAGACGACGACTTTGCGTAATTGAGCGCGAATAGGTTCCTGCTCTTTTTGAACACCGGCGTGTCCGACGAGTTGAGGTATTTCGGCGCACCGTCCCCCATGACGCGCCCGCCGAACGCGATGACGCGGCCCGACGTGTCTATTATCGGGAACATCACGCGCCCGCGGAAAAGGTCATACGGTCTGCCGGTGCGCTCGCTCCGCTTGCAGAGGAACGCGGCGACGAGCTCGTCGTCGGTAAATCCCTTCGCCCGCATCGTGTCGCTCATCGAAAAATCGTCCGGCGCAAAGCCGAGACCGAAGCGCTTCACAACTGCGGACGTCAGCCCTCGCTCCGCAAGATAACGGCGCGCGGCGGCGCCCTTCTTTTCATCAAACAGATTGTCCCTGTAAAATCTCGCTGCCTCGCGGTTCAGCTCGTACAGCCTCTTGCGGGAAACGCCCTGTTCCTCGCGTTCGCCGCTCTCCGGTATCGACACGCCGCACCTGTCTGCGAGCTCGCGGACAGCGTCCGGATATTCGAGGTTCTCTATCCTCATGACGAACGATATGACGTCGCCTCCCGCGCCGCATCCGAAACAGTAAAACGACTGCGTCGCCGGGAAAACGACGAACGACGGCGTCCTCTCCGAATGGAACGGGCATGAGGCGGAAAGATTGCTGCCCGCGCGCTTCAGGGAAACGTAGCGCGAAACAACGTCCTCTATCGGGCTGCGCGCCTTTATCTCTTCTATTACCGAAAGGGGTATCATCGGCATGACGTCACCTAATCGGACACCCGCTGCCATGCGGCAGGGATGAAGAGCTCGTTGTACTTGTCTATGGCGTATCTGTCCGTCATGCTCGAAATGTAGTCGCAGACGGATCTTCCGATGCCGCAGCTCTCCGCGTTGTTTCTGTAAAACTCGGGCATTTTGTCGGGATGCTCGTAAAAATACTCGTAAAGCCGCGCCAAAAGGTCTTTAGCCTTCGCTTCCTCCGATTTTGCCGCGCTGTCAAGATAAACATGCTCGAAGAGGAACTGGCGAAGCTCCATCGTCGCCTCGCAGATCCCGTCCGACATCCTTATCTCGGGCTTGTCGGTGGAGGCGTCGATAACGTCCGTCACCATCGTGTTTATCCTGCCGCTGTGGGTATTCCCGAGCGTGTCGCGCAGGCGCTTCGGGATATCATCGTTCGTCAGTATGCCGGCACGTATCGCGTCGTCTATATCATGATTTATGTACGCTATTTTGTCCGCAAATTTCACGATAACACCCTCGAGCGTCGAGGCGCCGTGCCCGCCTGAAAGGTCGCCGCCCGAATGATGTACGATGCCGTCGCGCACCTCCCACGTCAGATTCAGCCCCTCGCCGTTGTGCTCGAGGAACTCGACGACGCGCAGGCTCTGCGCGTAGTGAGTGAACGACGGGTCGAAGCACCGCCTCATGACATCCTCGCCCGCGTGTCCGAACGGGGTGTGCCCGAGGTCGTGACCGAGCGCCGCCGCCTCGCAGAGGTCCTCGTTCAGGCGGAGCGCGCGGCAGATGATGCGCGCGATCTGCGCCACCTCGAGCGTGTGCGTCATGCGCGTCCTGTAATGCTCATCCTTCGGCAGAAGGAACACCTGCGTCTTGTGCATCAGCCTGCGGAACGCCTTGCTGTGTATTATCCTGTCGCGGTCGCGCTGGAACTCGGTCCTGTTGACGCACGGAACGTACGGATGGTCGCGTCCGCGCGTGTTTTCGGTCAGAAACGCATACGGCGACAGAATATTCCGTTCCCTCAAAAGGAACATATCGCGAACAGTCATGTTGTCCATAATACCGCCTCCCGCCTGTTTTCCGACATTCACATAAATAATATACGCAAGCGCCGGTCAAAACACTTGCGTATAAATCGAATTTTTTTGGTTTTTTGAAAAAAAACTCACAGTTATATGTCAAATCGTGAGCCCGTGCGGACAGCAGCTCCCTTTCCTGACGTTATTTCCGCCACACATCGGCACAGCTCGTCCGCAAGCCCCGAGAGGACTGCGGCATGAACCTCCACCTCCGCGCCGAAATCTACGCCGTCGATAATGGCGCCGAGCCTCGTCAGCTCCGGCGAGAGCCTTTGGTATTCCGAATACGAGACTGTAAGCGACATCTCCGCGTACTCGCGATACACGGCGACGCCCGCGTCCTCAACGGCGAGCTTTGCCGCCTCTGCATACGCCCTCACAAGACCGCCTGTGCCGAGCAGTATGCCGCCGAAATATCTCGTCACGACGACGGCGCAGTCGACGGCTCCCGACCCTTTTATGACGCCGAGGATCGGCGCGCCCGCCGTTCCCTGCGGCTCGCCGTCGTCGGAAAAGCGGGCGATGTTCCCCTCCGCCATCATATACGCCCACGCGTTGTGGCGGGCATCGGAATATTTCTTCTTTATTCCGGCGACGAATTCGCGCGCCTCCTCCTCGCTGCCGACGTGGGCGGCGCTGCCGATGAAAGTCGAGCGCCTGTCCTCAAACTCGCCTTTTCCGAACGCGCCGAGAGTTGTATAAGTTTCGCCCGCCATATCAGACCGCAAAATCCGAGAGCTGGCCGCGCGTTGCCTCGTCGACGGTCGCCGTCACGCGGACGGATCCGTCCGGGAGGTATTCGGTACTGACGACCTCGGCGCCCGCGCGGTAGAGGCGCGAAAGCTCTGACGACGCCGACGGCGGGAAAAGGAACGTCGTCACTCGGCGCGCCGCGCGCACGGTCGTCTCAAGCGCAGCCAAAAGCTCGTCTACGCCCCTGCCCGTCTTTGCGGAGATATATACGGAGCGCTTCCCCGCGCCGACACGCGGAATGAAGCTCGCCGGAAGGTCGCATTTATTGAAGGCGTATATGACTGGCTTCCCTTCGGCTCCGAGCGATATCAAAATATCCTCGGTGACCGCGATATGCTCCGCGTATTCGGGATCGGAGGCGTCCACTATTATGAGGATGATGTCCGCGCTCGCCGCCTCCTCGAGCGTCGAGCGGAACGCGGAGACGAGATGATGCGGCAGCTTGCGGATGAAGCCGACCGTGTCGGTCAGAAGTATCTCCGCCCCTGACGGGAGCCTGTATTTGCGCGTCGTCGGGTCGAGCGTCGCGAACAGCTTGTCCTCGGCAAGGATGCCGGCGTCCGTCAGAAGATTAAGAAGCGTCGATTTGCCGGCGTTCGTATATCCCACGATCGACACGCGGACAGTCCCCGAGCGCTCGCGCGCGGCGCGCATCGTCCGCCTGTTCTTTTCAAGCTCGCGGAGCTCCGCCTCAAGGGACGCTATGCGCGCCCTCATGCGCCGCCTGTCGCGTTCGAGCTTAGTCTCGCCGGGACCTCTTGTCCCTATGGGATTTCCTCCCGTCGCGCCCTGACGCGACATTTCGCCGCCGTGACCGACGAGCCTCGGCGCGGAATATCTCAGCTGCGCGAGCTCGACCTGGAGCTTTCCCTCTCCGGTGACAGCGTGACGCGCGAAAATGTCGAGGATGAGCATCGAGCGGTCGATTACGTCGACCCCGTCGGGAAGACCGTCCTCTATGTTCCTTATCTGGGACGGGGAGAGCTCGTCGTCAAATATGACAAGGTCGACCTCGTTCTGCTCGCAGAGGGACGAGAGCTCCGTGAGCTTGCCTTTTCCGATATATGTCCTGTTGTCGGGAGACGGTCTTTGCTGCGTCAGCCTGAATATGACGACGGCGCCCGCGGTGAACGCGAGGCATTCGAGCTCGTCCGCGAGCCTTTCGCATTCGTCCTCGGTCACGTTCTGCCCGTCGTAAACGCCGACAAGCGCACATCGCCGCGTCTCTTCCGCTTCGCTTTCGTTTTCGTACTTTTCCGGCATACTGTTCTTTCGTAAGCTCCTTGTTTTTTCATTATCCGACATGACGCAAAAACGCGGGTGTCACACAATTGCGTGTGACATCCGCGAGTTTACCATGCCTTTTGATATGCGCTCATTTGCCGCTCGACTGAAGACGACGCTTGAACTTATCAACGCGTCCGCCCGTATCCACGAACTTCTGCTTGCCCGTGAAGAACGGATGACATTTCGAGCATATCTCAACACGCATATCGCCCTTGGTCGATCTCGTTACGACGGTTTCACCGCAAGCGCATTTTATGGTGCATTCCTTATAGTCAGGATGGATCCCCTTTTTCATCGCACTGTCCCCTTCTCTTAGACTCATACTTTCGCATTACGATGTATTGTATCACGCCTGCGGGCAAATTGCAATAGCTTTGCCGAATTTTCTTATAAAAAATTTCAGATGCCCGAGCCTATCGTCCGTCGCAGGTCAGAAAGTATCTTTTTTTCAAGCCGCGATATGTATGACTGAGATATGCCCAGCATCTTCGCGACCTCCGCCTGAGTCCGCTCCGGTCCGCCTCCGAGACCGAACCGCAGCGTTATTATTATCTGCTCCCTCTCCGGCAGGTCCTCGACGGCGCGGTGAAGTATCCTGTAGTCCTCGTCGTGCTCTATCGCGCCGTATACCTCGTCCTCCTCGCCCGAGAGCACGTCCGAGAGGAGCAGCTCGTTGCCGTCCCAGTCGACGTTCAGCGGCTCGTCTATCGAGACGTCCGCGCGCTTGCCGGAGTTTTTCCTTATGTGCATCAGTATCTCATTTTCGATGCAGCGCGACGCGTAAGTCGCGAGCTTTATCCCCCGCTCGGGATTAAAGGTGTTGACGGCCTTTATCAGCCCTATCGTGCCTATGCTTATTATGTCCTCGATGTCGGTCCCCGTATTCTCGAATTTCTTTGCAATGTAAACGACAAGGCGCAGATTTCTCTCTATCAGCACCTGCGTCAGCTCACGCTCCTTTGTCAGGCGGGAAAGAATGTCCGCCTCCTCCTCGGCGCTGAGCGGCGGCGGCAGGACCTCGCTGCCGCCGATGTAGTACTGCTCCTCCCCGTCCCTGATGAAGCGCAGACAGCGCTGTGCATAGACGCGGAGCACATACGCCGCCCGCGCGGCGCGCTCCCGTATTCCGCCAAAGAAGAGCCATACCCGTGCAGACGCCGCGCCGCACGCCGAGACGAGACAGCTGCCCGCGGCAGAGAGCCGATTTTTCACGGCGTGCGCCGCCTTCACAAACGCTTTTCCCATTCGGGAAAATAATTCCTTCAACGAAATGCGGTCCCCGCCTCCCTTTCGCTTTGCGCCCGCTCTCTTTGCCTTTGCGACGGCGCGGCGCGCCGTTTTCTTCGCCCTGTATTTTTTCTGTCGTCTGTGCGTCCGCTTCATTTTGTCCACCTTTCCGCGCGCGTTTTTACCGCCGATCGCTCCTATAGTTGTCGGTTTTCATTTGTCACGAAAGCTCGGCAGGCAGCACGGCGCCGAATCCGCCGAAACCGCCCTTTTTGCCCGAGACCGCGACGATAAGGTCATATTCTCTTTCGCTGCCTCCCTGCTCGACAGTCACCGCGTCGGGTCGAAAGCCGAGAAGCAGCCCCTTGCCGTAAACGTTTGACACCGGCAAAAGGCGCACCCGCGTCAAAAGCTCGGGCGGGAGCGCCGCCGCCGAGCCCGCAACGTCCTCCGACAGCGCCGCCTCCCTTATCTTCTGCGGGAGAACGTCCGCTGCCGCGTCCGCCGACACGATGAGCGCCGGTCTGCCGGACGTCGGGTCGAAAAGCAGATTGCCGCTGTCCGAGAGGGCGTCAAGCGTCACGCTCTTCCCGCCATCCGTCAGCGTTACCCGCGCATGTTTGACGCCTCGCCGCTTTTTTGCGACCCGTCCCGCAAGCGCCGTAACCGTGACCGCGGCGGCGGCTACTGCCGTCATTGTCATCGTTCCCGCGCCCCCGCCCCCGGGCTCGCCTGCGGAATATCCTTTACCGAGGGAATATATCGCCGTCATCGCGCCGCCGAGCGCGCATCCGACCGAAAAGAGCAGCAGAGCCGAACCAGCCGTCTCGACGGCGGAAGCGAGCGCTCCTTTGCAGGCACGCCTGTAAGCGAAAAGGCACATAATTCCGCTGACCGCGAGCGTCGCCGCTATGTAAAGCGGCTCGGGAATATTCCAAAACAGCGCCGACACGGCGTAAAGCGCGCCAAGCGCCGACGCCGCGGCGAGCCGCCGGACATAGAGCGGGCGCGACATCAGCCTGCCGGTTATGTAAAGCGAAACATAGTCAAGGCTGAAATTCACGAGAAAAAGCACGTCCGCGTAAACGGTCACTCTACCACCCCCATTTTAATGTTCTGCAAGGACCGCACGGTCCCCGTCACATAGAACAGTATAAGCCTCGGGCGTGCGCGGAGGCGGTCGCTGTGTGCGGGCGCATACGCTGTTTTCCTGCGCGTTGCGGGCGAGAGGCGCAAATACCCGGCGAGCGCACGCTATTTCCCGAGAAGAGAGAGGTCAGAGCAGGAAAAACATTCTTTTTTCGGCAATGTGCATGATTGACTTCATATTGCGGTTGTGATATACTTTTGAAACGATGAAAAAAAGAGAGGTGAGGGACATGAACGGACGCGGTTTTTACGAACAGCTCGAAGAATGGGCAAAGAACGGCGAACACCGCATAGTCATCGGCGTAATTGAGGCGCTGCCGGACGGCGACCGCGACTACCGTCTTTCCCTTTTGCTCGCACGAGCATACGCAATGCTCGCCGTCTCGGCGGACGCTTCGTCTCCCGACAGAGACATGCTCAAGCACGCGTTTTCCATCCTCACGCCGTTCGTGGAGGACGGCTGCGCCGACGCGGCGTGGAACAAGCTCGTCGGCTTCACTCTTTTCAACCTCGGCGTTTTCTCGGACGCCGTTTCGTTTTTTGAGCACGCGCAGAGGCTCGACCCCGGCGACGTCGACCTTATTCCTTATATTGAGGAATGCCGCGAGCGCGAGAAGGCGCGCCTCGACTCCCTCGAGCTTTACGACTCACGCGACGCCGACGCCGTGCGCGCGCATATAGAGGATTATTTCGGCGAGGCGGCGCGCGTCATTCACGACCCGCTGCCGGAATTCGTGGACATAGACGTCCTCGTCATACCCCCGAAGGGTGATTACGGCTGGGTGACGCTCGCAACGCTCGGCGCGGGCGCGCACGTAATGAAGAAAAATACCGAGGACGACGAATTTGAGCCCGACCGCTTGTGCCGCATCGAACTGCTCCTCTGCCTGCCGCCCGAATGTGCCGATTTCTCGGCACAGAACGACGGAGACGTCGTTCCGCCGTGGGCGCTCCACATGCTCCGCGGCATCGCCCGCAGGGCTGCCTCGTCTGACGCGCGGCTCGACTGGGGCTGCACCGTCGTCACGTCCCGCGGTCCCGATACCGAGGACGTCAGGTTCAACGGTGCGATACTCGTGACCCCCGGCAAGTTCTGCCGCGACGCCGACATCTGCGACCTGCCCTCCGGCGACGGGGTCAGCTTCTTCCAGCTCGTCCCGCTCTACCCCGAGGAGATTGACTACAAGCTCAAAACGGACGCGGACGCTCTGCTCGACTGCTTCTCTGACGATATGCTCGCCGTCGTCGACGAGCATCGCCCATCCGTCATAGACAGCCTCGGCCGTCCGATCGAATACGGGATAACGGTCGACACGGCGGAGTTTCACATAAAGAAAATCGAGGAGAAAAAGCTGCCGTTAAATCCGCTCTCCGCATACAACCACATGGCGGTCTACCTGCGCTGGTGCATGGAGCGCGACCTCATGAGCGATGTGTTCCTCGACAGGTACGGTTATCTTTCGGAATCCGTGAGGCGCGGACGCGCAGCCACGGATCTGCGCTTCTTTCTCAGAGCCGACAGATACATGGACGGAGAGCTCACGCTCCCCTGCTTTAATTGCGACGGCGTCGATTTCACCCACTGGTACTACATGAGCGGGGATGCTTCCCATTCTTATATGAGCGACCTTGCGATGTACGCGGAGCGCGTGTTCGGCGTTTCTCGGTGCCGCAGCAGCGAATTTTCGGGCGAGGCGTACCTTTTTATCCCGTGGAGCGAGCAATATTACGCCGATATGGCGGCAGTTCTCGACGCGCGCTTTGACGAATGGCTCGCGGGAGAGGGCGCCGGCGACGTCGAAGAAGACGAGCTGTTTTTGCCCGAGGACGAGATGCGGGACCTGCTTCCCGGGCTCAGAGGACCGCGCGGCTGCCTTGCGACGGACAGCATAATGTTCGACGGGCACCCCGTCGAGGTCTGCTTCCGCGAGCGCCCTGCTCCCGCGGACAAGGGATGGGACAGCGGATGGCGGTTCATGACGCTCGATGAGTACGACGAATACGCGGGCGGCGACGACCCGAACCCCGTAGACGACGTGCTCGACACCTACGACCTCAACACCGTATGCAACTACGACCCCGAAATAAAGGGACTGCTCGGCGCGCCGTTCGGAGCTTACTTCGAGCGCGGCGACGACGGCTTTATCAGAAGAGAATAAAACGGCGGGAGCATGACGCTCCCGCCGTTCAACATAAAAAGCGCGCTCGTTTTTCACGCGAGCGCGCTTTTTATGTCCGCATAGTCGCAGAGTTCTTTACTCTGCGTCCGCATTTTATCGTTGTCGAAACATATATAGTATAGCACGCCCAGCGTGGATTTTCAATAGCTTGCGGCGAAAAAACAAAAAAATCATTCGAAAAATACCGCAAGGGCGGCGGCTAAAAATACAAAAAGCCAGTTTATCCGCCCAAAATCGGCTTTTGGCAGTCTGTATCGCAGTCAGAAAAGCAGTCAAAGCACGCGGACCAAAGTTCTGATATACTTGAAATACGACAGTTTCCGACACAGGGAGAAAAAACAATGCCGAAAAAAGGAGAAAACATTTTTAAACGCAAGGACGGACGCTGGGAGGCGAGGTATGTCAAATGCTACGAGCTTTCCGGCAAGATCAGGTACGGGTTCTGCTACGGCAAAACCTACAGTGAGGCGAAAGAAAAGGTCACGCTGTGCAAAGCGGCGCTTTTGGCGGGGGCGCCTGTGCCCGCGGGAAACCGCCGCCGCAGGCTTTCCTTTTTCTGCGGGGAGTGGCTGCGCCTCGAAAAAGGGAAAGTGAAAGAATCCACATATATAAAATACGACACTATCCTAAAAAATCACATAATGCCCAAGCTCGGCGGGTGCTTTCCGCAGGGAATCACAACGCAGCTTGCGGAGCGTTTCAAGCAGGAGCTTCTGTCCGAGGGGCTTTCAGCCAAGACAGTTCGGGATATCCTCACGGTGCTGCGCGCGGTCTTGAAATACGCCGAGGCGCAGTCTCCCGGTACGTTCCCCGCCGTTGAGATATCATACCCGAGGGAGCAGAAAAGGGAGGCCCGCGTCCTCAGCCTTGACGAGCAGCGGCGCTTTGTGTCCTATCTTCTGACTGACATGGACGAATGCAAGCTCGGCGTCATTCTAGCGCTGCTTACAGGCCTTCGGCTCGGAGAGCTCTGCGCCCTGAAATGGGAGAATATCTCGCTTTCGGACAGTACGATACACATAGACGCGACGATGCAGAGGCTGCATGATTATGAGCACACGGGGAACAGAAAAACAAAGGTAACGATCGGCAGCCCCAAGAGCAGCACATCGGTCAGGACGATCCCTCTTGCGGAGAGCGCGGTCAGGCTCTGCGGACTGTATGATCCGCACAGTCCGGCCGCGTTTCTTTTGACGGGCACTGAGCGGTTCATGGAGCCGCGTCAAGTGCAGAAGCGGTTTACGAAATATACTGAGGAGTGCGGACTTGAGGGAGTCCATTTTCACACGATCCGCCACACGTTCGCTACGCGCTGTGTGGAAGCGGGATTTGAGCTGAAGAGTCTCAGCGAGATACTCGGTCATGCGGACACGTCTATAACGCTCAACAGATACGTCCATTCCTCCATGGAGCTGAAGCGCGAAAATATGGACAAGCTGGCTGTCGCGGTTCTGTGAACAACAGCAGTCAGACTTTTCAGTCACGAAAGGGGAAAAGGAGGCGGCATTTACCCGCGGCATAAGGAAATCGGCTGCGTTTGAGCCGGCGCTGACGCAGAGTAAAGAACTCTGCGACCGTGTGGAGACATATACAGGATGCCCGTTTTTTAGCTTTTTTATTCGGTCTTACCGGTAGAAGCCTTTATTGTGCCGAAAAGATGAAATGCGGGCAATGGGAGGCGCGTTATAGCGAAACAGCGGCAGAACTGTACCGAAAGGAATACGCAGAGATGCTGGCGGACAGGCTCGACGTCAACGAGTAAGACGCGGACGCCATTCTTTTGGCATTTCTTGATATCCTGAAAGAAACGTGGAACCATGGACATGCCGTCTGCATCAAAAACTTCGGCGTATTTGAGCTTCGGACGATCAGCAGTAAAATTGGGCGCAATCCAAAAACGATGGAGGATCATCTCATTCCGGAAAGCTTTAAGCCTTCGTTTCGGTCGACAAAGGGGCTGAGAGAAGAGATCACACGGTCGGTGCGCGAAAAACGGGTCGCTAATGATTGAAAAATCGTCGGTTCGCTGACGGACGGCGGCGCGGGCGCGCCGCGCACGAAAAAAGTCTCAGTCTTGCCGCTCCCTCAACTTTTTCCGTGTACCGAACCGAGGCGAGCGTAAATCTTAAGAAAGGATATATGGCGGCAGCTATATCATACAGGGTATTACAGTAATGTCTCGCTCTGCTTACAGGTTTTCATTCGGTTGCGGATATTATGCCGCAAGGGGCATAATTCGCGATATACTTCACAAAGAGGGCTACAGAGAAAAATTCATGATGTCGGGCGAGAGCGTCTGGGAGAAGACGGGCGTCCCGCTCGGCGACGTCGGCTACATCAAGGCGACGTACAGCGACCCATCCGTAAATATTACGGCGTGGGTCATAAAGGGCGGAATGATCTCGAGGGGACGGGAGCTTGAAATTTCCGAGAGCCGTTCTGCTGTGGGTCGCGCGCTTGCGGAGACCGTCAAAAAAATAAAGTTGGCGCTCGGTAAAACGATGAGCGAACAGAGCAGCGCAACATGAACGGCGCGCCGCGAGGCTCCCACAGTTTCGTTCACAAAAAGTTCATAATTACATATCCTTGGTAAACTTTTATTTTTTTCGTCACGACCGCTTGCCCGAAAAAATTTATTAATGTATAATTAAATGCGGGAACATTAAGACTTTGATGCGCCCGCACGGGGTCTCAGCTCCTATGTGAAACCCTAAATTATACGAAAGGAAAAAAATAAAATGGGACCAATGATGGGACCGCCGCCCGGCGCGGGGCGAGGTCAGAACGACAAGCTGAAGCCTCCGAAACCGAAAAGCCTCGGCGAGGTTCCGGGATATTTAAAAAAGGTCGTCTCGGGATTTTTCTACCGGCTCATATACATATTTAAGCTCGTGTGGGAGGCGCAGCCTTCGCTTCTCTTCATAATGCTTTTCATGAGCGTGTTCAACGGCGTGATACCCGTCGTCGGCGCAAGAATTGCCGCCGACCTTTTAAACTCTCTCGTATCTCCCCTTTCCGTTGAAAATTATTCCGTGATAGGACGCTTCGTCGTCAACGCCACGGGAGCCGTCGGCTCGGGCAACGGGTGGAGGGTGATCATCTCGCTTCTGATACTCCAGTTCGCGTACATGCTCTTCAACTCCGTCGTATCCACCCTTTACAACATGTTCGTCAGCATCTCGGGCGAGGTCGTGACGAACCACATAAAGGTGAAGATAATCACAAAGGCGAAGGAGGTCGACGTCGCGAGCTTCGATCTGCCGGAGTTTTACGAAAAGCTCGAGAACGCAAACCGTGAGGCGGGCATGCGCCCGATAAACATCATGCGCTCGACGTTCTCGCTCGTCAGCACCGTCATCAGCATGGTCAGCTTCATCGTCATTCTCTCCGCCGTCGGCGCGTGGATGCCTCTCGTCGTCATACTGCTCGCCGTCCCATCCGCCGTCATCAACTTCACATACAGGCGAAAGACGTTCTACTACATGCGACGCCGCAGCCGTGACCGCCGCCAGATGGATTATTACAGCAATCTGATGGTAAACAAGGACATGGTCAAGGAGATCCGCCTCTTCGGGCTTTCGGATACGTTCATAGGACGCTTCCGCGAGACGTTCCGCAATTATTACGCGGGCATAAAGCGCCTTATTATAAACGAAAACGCATGGCATATCGCCATTTCTATCGTGACGTCCGTCGTCAACTGCATCCTCTATCTCGTGATAGCGAAGAATGTGTTCACCGGCATTTTCACACTCGGCGACTATTCGCTTTACACAAGCTCGCTTTCAAACGTATCGGGCGGCGTGTCGTCGCTTATAACTACGACGTCCTCGATTTACGAAGGCGCGCTGTTCATCGACAATATGATCCTCTTTATGGCGGAAAAGAAGCACATCGTGCCGGTGCTCACCGACCCGGAGCTCAAAGAACCGCGACGCGTCGCGCGCCACACGGGGCACACGGTCGAGTTCCGCCACGTCAGCTTCCGTTACCCCGGGACGGAGCGCATGGTGCTGAAGGACATAAACTTCAAGCTCGACGCCGGCGAGACCTGCGTGCTCGTCGGGCTGAACGGCGCCGGAAAAACGACACTCATCAAGCTCCTGACGCGGCTTTACGACCCGACCGAAGGCACCGTCCTCCTCGACGGGCACGACATCCGCGAATACGACACCGACGAGCTCTACGAGATGTTCGGCATAATCTTCCAAGACTTCGGCAAATACGCCGTCTCCGTCGCCGAAAACATACGGTTCGGCGACATATCGCGGGAGCACACCGAAGGCGACGTCGTCGAGGCGGCAAAACAGTCCTCCGCCGACGACTTTATCGAAAAGCTGCCCGACGGGTACAACACTCCGCTGATGCGCTACTTCGAGGAGAACGGCATCGAGCTCTCGATAGGTCAGTGGCAGAAGCTGTCTATCGCACGCGCGTTCTATTCCGACTCCGATTTTCTGATACTCGACGAGCCGACGGCGTCGCTCGACGCAATTGCCGAGCAGGAGATTTTCAATCAGTTCGACATGCTCCGCGCCGACAAAACGACTATCTTCGTCTCGCACCGCCTTTCGAGCGCGACGGTCGCCTCAAAGATCCTCGTTCTCGAATACGGAGAGATAATCGAGGAAGGCAACCACAGCCAGCTCATGAACAAACACGGCCGCTACTGGGAGCTCTTTACGACGCAGGCAAAGCGGTATCTAACCGAGGTCGACGAAAACGACCGGCTGGACGCCGACGACGCGCGCCCGAAAAATGCACCGCCTCACCGCGGCAGCCGCACGGAACAGTAAAAAAGACCGCCGTGAAAAAAACGGCGGTCTTTTTAGGTTTTACTCGGCTTCCGCGCCCTCGAGAAAGCCCGTGTACGCGGGCTTTTTCGATATATCACGGTCGAAGAGCAGCGGCGTCTCGCGCCGTCTCCACGAGAGGGCGTCGGTCAGTCCCCACACAGTAACGGACGTCAGGTTGACGCCGCTTTTTTTCAGGCGGACAAGCCCTCGCATAAGTTCGCGGTAGAATTCGCCCTGCGCCTCCTTCTCTTCCTCTGACTTTATCCCGACGTCGAGCTCCGTTATCTGAAGCTCATACCCTGCCGCGGAAAACGCGCGCGCGGCGTCAAGAAATTTCTCCACGCTGTCGCCGACCGAAAGGTGGCTCTGCATACCGATGCCGTCTATTTTTCCCTCCGCCTTTGCGCGGGCAAGGTTTTTCAAGATAAGCTCGGTTTTCCACATGCACGAGTAATCGTTATAAAAGAGGGAGACGCCCGTCGGCGCGTATCTTCTTGCGTACAAAAACGCGTAATATACAAAGTCGGGTCCTACTGTCTCGTACCATTTGCTGTTCTTTTTCCGTATCCCGTCCGCGTCCCCGTCGCCGACGTCGAACGCCTCGTTCACGACGTCGACGGCGTATATGAGACCGGGATAATTTTCGCCGTAATATTCCAGGACAGAGCGGATATAGTTCTCCATCCGCTCGAGCATGAGACTGCGATCCGCCGGCGCGCCGCCGTCCGTATAATCCTCGGTGAAGAACCAGCCGGGCGTCTGCGCGTGCCAAACGAGCGTGTGCAGCCTGACGCGCATTCCGAGCGCGGCTGCCGTATCCGCCGCCTTTTTCGCCGAGGAAAAGTTGAGCTTCACGGCTGCCCTGTCATTTGCGGCGCATGACGCCGTCGCCTCTCTGTCGAGCAGAAACTCCGGCTTCATCTCGTTTTCGCACGTCATGCTGTTGAAATTTCCTGTCACGACCTCGCGGTATTTTTCGAAATCGTCAAAAACCGAGCCGGGCAGCGCCGCGCCGATATAAAAATAATCCCTGTACGCCTCTTTGAGCGAGGCGTTGCCGCATGTCCTACCTTTTTTCTCCGCGCCCGACGGCAAGCGGAGCCTTTTCGCCTCATAATTCTTTTTTTCCGTCATGTTTTCCTCCACACTTTCATCTCGATATTCTTCCGCCGTATAAAAACGGACTATTTTTGCCAAAAAAGGTCATCATCCGTCGCCGTTTATTTTCGCATTTCATGGATTGACACGGGTCTGCCTTTCGCATATAATAAAATGAAAACATAGATTCCGTGAGGTATCCTTCGTGCAGGTCAAGGCAGTTAAATTCGGCGGCTCGTCGCTCGCCGACCCCGAGCAGTTCAAAAAAGTTCATGAAATAATATCATCAGACCCGACAAGGCGTTATGTCGTCGCGTCGGCTCCCGGAAAGCGCTTCGACAGCGACACGAAGGTCACCGACATGCTCTACGCCTGCTACGATATGGCCGTCGCCGGTCTCGACTTCGGCACGTTCTTTGACGGGATAAGCGCCCGCTTCGACGCCATCATAGACGGGCTCGGCATAGACCTCGACCTCTCGACGGAATACGAATCCATAAAGACCTCGTTCCGCCGCGGCGCGGGACGCGATTTCGCCGCCTCACGCGGGGAATACCTCAACGCAAAGATACTTGCCGAGTACCTCGGTTACGACATGATAGACGCCGCAGGCGTCATCTTCTTCCGTGACGACGGCTCGCTCGACGAGCAGAGGACGTACACGACGCTCGCGGCGGAGCTCCGCATGCACGAACGCGCCGTGATCCCCGGCTTCTACGGCTCGATGCCGAACTACACGATAAAGACGTTCTCCCGCGGAGGCTCCGACGTGACGGGCGCGATCGTCGCCCGCTCCGCGAATGCGACGATATACGAAAACTGGACAGACGTGTCGGGCTTTCTCATGGCTGACCCGCGCATCGTAAAGTCCCCTCTCGGAATCAAGACAGTCACATACCGCGAGCTGCGCGAGCTCTCCTACATGGGCGCGGGCGTGCTCCATGAGGATAGCGTTTTCCCCGTCCGCTCCGCGGGCATTCCGATAAACATCAGGAACACGAACCGCCCCGAGGATCCCGGCACGATGATCGTCGCGGGGACCGACGTTTACGACCGCGATCACATCATCACCGGCATCGCGGGCAAGAAGGACTTCTCCGTCATACGCATAGACAAGGACAGAATGGCGTACCAGCGCGGCATGCTCCACAGGATAGTGGAGATACTCGACTACAACGGAGTTCACGTCGAGCACCTTCCCTCCGGTATAGATACGATGTCCGTCGTCGTCCACACGAACGAGCTCTCGGGGAAGTACGACATCATAACGGAGTCGATATCGCACGCCGTCAACCCCGACTACATCGTCATTGAGGACGGTCTCGCGCTGGTCGCCGTCGTCGGGCGCGGCATGGTCGGCAGCTACGGTATCGCGTCCCGCGTGTTCGAGGCGCTCGCAAAGGCTGGGATAAACGTCCGCATGATAGATCAGGGCGCGTGCGAGATAAACATCATCGTCGGCGTCGCCGAACAGGATTTTGAAGCGGCGCTCCGCGCGATATACGCGGAATTCGTCAAGGACTGACGTTCACGATCCCCGAGCGAAAAACGGGAGCGGCGCATGCCCTCCCGTTTCGGTATCAGGTCATTTTTCAAAAGCGCCATCCCTTTTCAGTCGTTTTCGGGGAAAACGTGGGCGGGAAGCTGCTTTCCGCCTATTATGTGAAAATGCATGTGCTGCACGCTTTGGCAGGCGTCGGGTCCGCAATTCGTCACGACGCGGTACCCGTTATCGGCGCCTCCGAGCTTCGCTATCTTCGGGACGCACTCGAATATGTGGGCGACGACGGCGCTGTTTTCAGGCGTCACCTCGTCGGTTGATGAGATATGCGTCTTCGGTACGACGAGGACATGGCACGGCGCCTCCGGCGCGATATCGCGGAACGCGAGTATTTTGTCGTCCTCATAGACCTTGTTTGAAGGAATATCCCCGTTTACTATCTTGCAGAATAAGCAGTCCATAATAAAATTACCCCCGTGCTTTTTTAGTATATTGTACCATAAAAAATCCCCGGCATCAACCGTTTTCGGGCAAAAGGAATTGCAAAATCGAAATGGAAAAAGTATTTGACGCGCACACGCACACATATCCAGCGGCGATCGCACAGAAGGCGACCGTCAATCTCGGCGCATTCTACAACTTCCGCGTAACGCGCGAAGGCACCGTCGACGACCTTATCGACACATCGAAGCGCGCAGGCGTCGGCGGATTTCTCATTCTCGGCGTCGCGACGAACGCGCGGCAGGTGCGCCACGTCAACGACGCCGTCGCCTCAGACGTCATGCGCGCGAGAGAGGCTGGGCTCAAAGCCTTCGGATACGCGGCGTTCCATCAGGATATGGAGGACTTTTCAGGCGAGCTCGAGCACGCCGTCTCCATCGGACTTACGGGCGCGAAGATACATCCCGACATACAGCGCGTGAACATAGACGACGAGCGCCTCTTCCCTCTTTATGAGCTTTTGTCGGAGTGTTCGCTGCCGATATGCTTCCACATGGGGGACGACAGACCGGAATACAGGTACAGCGAGCCCGAAAGGCTCGTTCGCGTGCTCGATATGTTTCCGCGCCTGCGCGTGCTCGCCTCACATCTCGGCGGTTGGCGCGCGTGGGACGAGGCTCTTTCATGCCTTGCCGGACGCGAAAACATAGTTTACGACGCGTCAAGCTCGCTTTGGGCTATGACGCCCGAGTTCGCCGCCGAAATAATACGGAAGCTCGGCGTCGAAAACGTGATGTTCGGAACGGACTACCCCGTTCTCGAGGCGTCCGAGTATCTGAAAATGTTCGACCGGCTCCCGCTCACTGAGAGCGAGCGCCGCATGGTGCTTTATGACAATGCCGCGCGCTTCTTCGGATTTGAAGACTGACCGCGTGTCGCCTCTGCCCTCGCCCGACACCTCGGACGTTTGGGAGCGGCTCGCGTCCTGCAATAAACCCATATGCATATACGGCACGGGCAACGGGGCGGACAAAATTATGGACGTGCTCGCCGCGCGCAATATCCATGTCGCAGGCGTCTTTGCCTCGGACGAATTTGTCCGCGACCGCGAGTTCCGCGGATATCATGTCCTCTCCTATAACGAGGCGTGCGCTCGCTTCGGTGACTTTACGGCGGTGCTCGCGTTCGGAACGAACAGAGCGGACGTCATCGCCGCGATAAAAAAGCTCGCCTCGGAAAGAGTTGTCCTCTGCCCCGACGTGCCCGTCTTCGGAGACGGGCTTTTCGACAGAAAGTATTATGCCGAAAACTACGGTGCATTCCGTCGCCTTTACGATATGCTCGCGGATGACGAGTCGCGCCGCACGCTCTCGCTCGTGCTCGCCTCAAAGCTGACGGGGGACCTCGACCCGCTTTTTTCCTGCGGCGGCGACGGGGATATCATCTCGCTTGCGCGGGATATTTTTCCGTATAAGGACTACCGCGCAATTGCCGACCTCGGAGCGTACACGGGAGACACCGTACGCAAAGCGGCGGAGCTGATGCCGAACCTTGAGTGTGTCTACGCATTCGAGCCCGAGCCTCACGCATACAAAAAGCTCGCCGCCCTGTCGGATGTAACATCGCGCGTCTCTTTGCTCGCATACAACGCCGCGGCGTGGGAATGCGACATGACGCTTGATTTTACCTCCGGCTCGGGGCGCGGCTCGTCAGGCTCCGGACGCGCGCACAGGAAGACGAAAACGCTCGCAGTGAACGCGCTGGCGCTCGACGGTGTCGTCGGCGGTGACGTCGATTTCATCAAGCTCGACGTTGAGGGCGCGGAAGCGGAGGCGCTGCGCGGCGCATCAAATCTGCTTTTCCGCTGCCGACCCGATATCTGCGTCTCAGTTTATCACAGGACAAATGATATGCTCGCGCTTCCCGAGCTCGTAAACAGGCTCTGCCCCGGAAAACGGCTCTTTCTGCGCCGCGAGCTCTGCCTGCCCGCATGGGGCACGACGCTCTGCGCCGTCAACTGAAACAAATTGCCATAATAAGCGCCTTCGGAAGCGCCTTCGGCGCGGACAGAATTGTCCGCGCCGAAGTTTTTTATTCATCTTTTTCGCCGCAAAGCTCGCATGTGAGCCTGTTATATCTTTCGAGGAAGGAATGCGTCTCCCCTTCCGTTTTATACGCCGGAAAAGTGTCAAGGCAGACCGAGTGGATGCTGTTGAAAATGCTCTTTTCGATGACGGGGTTGCTCTTCCGCAGACTGCGGAGCAGCTCCTTTATCTCCTGCCGCTTCGAGCCTTTGTCCCCGCTCGTTTCGTTCTTCTCGGCGACGCGGCACGCGCATCTCAAAAACGAGAGCCCGTTATAGTCTCTCCAAGCGACGATGTCGTCCTCGTGTATGCAATAGAGAGGTCTTATAAGCTCCATCCCGGGAAAATTCATGCTGTGCACCTTCGGTATCATCGCCTGAAGCTGCGAGCCGTAGAACATCCCGAGCAGCGTCGTCTCGATAACGTCGCTGAAGTGGTGCCCGAGCGCGATCTTGTTGCAGCCGAGGCGCTTTGCCTCGGCGTAGAGGTGTCCTCTTCTCATCCTCGCGCAGAGATAGCACGGAGACTTCGTCTCCGCCTCGGCGACGCGGAATATGTCCGTCTCGAATACCGTCAAAGGTATCTCGAGAAGAGAGGCGTTATCCTCTATCTTCTTTCTGTTTTCCTCATTGTATCCCGGGTCCATCGTGAGATACACGAGCTCGAACCTCGTCTCGCTTATGCGCTGCAAAAGGCGGAGCATGACTGCCATCAGCATCGAGTCCTTCCCGCCCGAGATGCAGACGGCGATCCTGTCGCCCTCCGAGATGAGCTCGTATCTTTTGACGGCGGCTATAAACGGGTTCCAAAGCTCGCGGCGGTATTTTTTGACTATGCTCCGTTCGACGAGGCGGTATTTTTCCATTTCCCTCATTTCGCAGCCTAGCCCTCCCCGACGCCCGCGAGCGCCCTTATGACCTCGCCGGCTATAACGAGCCCCGCGGCGGACGGCACGAAAGAAACGCTGCCCGGCACGGGACGACCCGAGCCTCCCGCCTCGCCCGCGCACGGTATCGGCGGCTCCGTCGAATAGACGACGCGGAGCTTTTCTATCCCCCGCCGCCGCAGCTCGCGCCGCATGACGCGGGCGAGCGGGTCCGTCGTCGTCTCAAAAATATCCGCCGCGCGGAATTTCGTCGGGTCGAGCTTGTTTCCCGCGCCCATCGAGCTTATTATCGGCACCCCCGCCGATTTTGCACACTCGGCGAGCGCGAGTTTGCCCGAGACCTGATCTATCGCGTCGACGACATAGTCATATACGGAAAAATCGAATTCCGCCGCCGTTTCGGGCGAGAATGCGATCTTATAAGCGCGCACCTTGATTTCGGGGTCGATATCCGCTATCCGCTCGGCAAAGACGTCGACCTTGTACCTCCCGACCGTCGAGCGTAGCGCGCAGAGCTGGCGGTTTATGTTCGATATGCTCACGGTGTCATAGTCGACAAGGTCGAGCGCGCCGACACCCGCCCTCGCAAGCGCCTCCGTGACGTACCCGCCGACACCGCCGACGCCGAATACGGCAACGCGCGCGCGCGACAGCCTCAAAACACCGTCCTGTCCGAGCAAAAGCTCCGTTCTCGAGCGCGCCTCTTCCGATTCCGTCATTTTATGACTCTGACGCGGCGCACGCCCTCGAGCGCGCACATGCTCTCGATCGCCGCCGGCGTCGCCTCGCTGTCGATGTCGAGCATCGTGTAGGCGTGATCCTTGCGGCTGCGGTTGATCATGTCGGAAATGTTGATGCCCTCCGCGGCAAGCACCGCCGTGAAGCGGCTTATCGTGTTCGGGATGTTCTCGTGGAGCACCGCGATCCTCCCCGCCTTTGTGGGCATGCCCATGTCGCAGTTCGGATAATTGACGGAATTTTTGATGTTCCCGTTTTCAATATAGTCCGTCATCTCGCGCACTGCCATGACGGCGCAGTTGTCCTCGGATTCCTCGGTAGACGCACCGAGGTGCGGGATCGCGATAACGCCGTTCATTTTCACCGTCCTGTCGTTCGGGAAGTCGGTCACATATCTTTTTACCTTGCCCGTGGCGAGCGCCTTTTCCATCGCGTCGTCGTCGACGAGCAGGTCTCGGGCGAAGTTGAGTATGACAACGCCGTCCTTCATGAGCGAGAGCGTGTCCTCGTTTATCATTCCGCGCGTGTCGTCGAGGAGCGGGACGTGAAGCGTGATTATGTCGCACTCCGCGAAAATCTCCTCGCGCGTCTTTGCCCTTATTATTTTGCTGTCGAGGTGCCATGCGGCGTCGACGGACAAAAACGGATCGCAGCCGTAGACCTCCATACCGAGCGCCTCCGCCGCGTTCGCGAGAGGACCGCCGATAGCGCCAAGCCCTATGACGCCGAGCTTTTTGCCCGCTATCTCGGTGCCTGCAAATTTTTTCTTTCCCTTTTCAACGAGCGCCGCGACGCCCGCCTCGTCCTTTATCTCGCCGACCCAGTTCACGCCGCCGATGATATCGCGGCAGGCAAGCAGCATCCCGCATATCGCGAGCTCCTTTACTCCGTTAGCGTTTGCGCCAGGCGTGTTGAAGACGACGATGCCCTCCTCCGCGCACTTGTCGAGCGGGATATTGTTGACGCCCGCGCCCGCGCGCGCTATCGCGAGAAGAGATTTCGGCAGCTCCGCTTCATGCAGCGAGGCGGAGCGGACAAACGCGGCGTCGGCCTCGGCAAGGTCGCCGGTCGTTTCGTATCCGTAAGGAAGAAGCGACGTTCCCGCCTTTGATATCGGGTTGAAATAATATATTTTGTGCATTGCGGCTCTCCTTTTTTATGCTCTCTAGGCGTTTTCCGCCTCGAATTTCTCCATGAAACGGACGAGCTCGCAAACGCCCTCGGTCGGCATTGCGTTATAAATGCTCGCCCTCATGCCGCCGACCGTGCGGTGACCTTTGAGATTGACAAGACCTGAGGCTGTCGCTTCCTTGACGAATTTCGCGTCGAGCTCGTCGCTCCCCGTCACGAACGGGACGTTCATCAGCGAGCGGTCCTTTTTTTCGACCGTGCCGCGGAAAAGCTTTGAGGCGTCGAGGTAATCGTAAAGTATCGCCGCCTTTTTCTCATTGTATTCTTTCATCGCAGGGAGCCCGCCGCGCGCCTTCAGCCATTTGAAGACCTTGCCGCAGATGTAGATGCCGTATGCGGGCGGCGTGTTGTAAAGCGAACCGTTGTCGGCGTGTATCTTATAGCGCAGCATCGTCGGCGTGCCGGGGAGAACGTCCTCGGTCACAAGGTCGTCGCGGATGATGACGATGACGACGCCCGCGGGACCTATGTTCTTCTGAACTCCGCCGTAGACGACGCCGTACCGCGTCACGTCCATCGGCTCGGAGAGAAAGCAGGAGGAGACGTCCGCGACGAGCGGTTTGCCCTTCGTATTCGGCAGCTCATGGAATTTCGTGCCGTATATCGTGTTGTTCTCGCAGATATAGACGTAGTCCGCGTTCTCGCTTATCGGCAGATCCGAGCAGTCGGGAATGTATGAAAACGTATTGTCCGCGCTCGACGCTATCGCGTTTGCCTCGCCGTAGAGCTTTGCCTCCGCGTGTGCTTTTTTCGCCCACTGACCCGTGATTATGTAGTCCGCGACGCGGTTTTTCATCAAATTCATCGGTATCATCGCAAACTGCTGCGACGCGCCGCCCTGAAGGAAGAGGACGCGGTAGTTGTCGGGGATTCCGAGCAGCGAGCGGAGGTCGGCCTCCGCGGTCTCTATTATCTCCGCATAAGCCTTTGAGCGGTGGCTCATCTCCATAACGCTCATTCCCGTTCCGCGGTAGTCGAGCATCTCGTCCGCGGCTTCCCTCAAAACCTCCTCCGGCAGCATCGCCGGACCGGCAGAAAAATTATAAACTCTCACTTTTACTCTCTCCCAAAAATCAATTTATTCCGAGGATATCGCACACGGCTTTCCGCATACCGTCCTTTTCGCAGACGCGGGTGTGCCGCACCGGCGCTGTCCTTATCTCCTCGACTGCCTGCGGCACCTTCGTACCCGATACGCGCGAAAGCTCGTCGACGAGGGCGAAATCATCGCCCGGAACGCGCCCGCCGCATATCGCCTCGATGACGCTGCCGGCAAATTTGTACGGGCTCGCCGTTGACGCAATGACCGTCGGCACAGTGTCGCCCGTCGACGACGCATAATCTCTGTATACGCGGGAGGCGACGGCGGTGTGCGTGTCTATAACGTAGCCGTACTCGCGCCACACGCGCCCTATCTCTTCCGAGGCCTCTTTTTCCGAGGCGCAGCCTCCGAAAAATTCGCCGAGCCGCGCGCGCTCCGCGTCGGTGAGCGAATACCGCCCGCACTCGCGCAAGAGGCGCATATAAGCGGCGCATGCCTCGGGGTCGTTTCCCGTCCCCGTCATCTCGTATATGAGGCGCTCAAGGTTGCTCGAAATGAGGATGTCCATAGATGGCGAGCTCGTCGTATAGAATGGACGGTTTTTGTCGTATTCGCCGCTGCTGAAGAAATCCGTGAGCACGCGGTTGTCGTTCGACGCGCATATCAGCTTCCCTATCGGCACCCCCATCCGCTTTGCGTAGTGCGCGGCGAGGATGTTGCCGAAATTGCCTGTCGGAACGGCGACGTTTATCGGCTCGCCCGCGTTTACCGCGCCGTCCGCCAAAATACGACCGTATGCGTAAACGTAATACACTATCTGCGGCACAAGCCGCCCTATGTTTATCGAATTTGCGGACGAGAAAACAAAACCGTGTTTTTTTAGACGCGCCTTCAGCTCCGCGTCCTCGAAGATCGCCTTGACGCCGTTCTGCGCGTCGTCGAAGTTGCCGTGAACGCCGACGACGGCGGTGTTGTCTCCGCGCTGCGTCACCATCTGACGCTCCTGAACGGCGGAAACGCCGTTTTTGGGATAGAAGACTATGATGCGCGTGCCGTTCACGTCGGCAAACCCCGAAAGCGCCGCCTTGCCCGTATCGCCGGACGTTGCCGTCAGTATGACGACGTCTTCCGAAACACCGTTCTTTTTCGCCGCCGTCGTCATGAGACGCGGCAGTATCGAGAGCGCCATGTCCTTGAACGCTATTGTCGCGCCGTGGTAAAGCTCGAGATAGTAAGCGCCGCCCGCGCGTCTCAGTTCAACGATGTTTTCGGTGTCAAATTTCGAGTCATACGCGCCGTTTATGCAGTCCCAAAGCTCCTCGTCGGTATAGTCCGTGAGAAAAAGCCTCATCACGGAAAAAGCCGTCTTTTTGTAGTCGAGCCTCGAAAGCTCCTCCGGCGAGATGCCGAGCTCGGGAATGCGTTCCGGCACGAAGAGACCGCCGTCGTCCGCAAGTCCCGAGAGGATCGCGCGCGACGCCGTCAGCGCCTCGCCGCCTCCTCGTGTGCTTTTGTAAAGTAAGTCTTTCATCATTTTATTCCTCGGTCAGAAGATCGATCATTTTATATCCTTCGGGGCGGAATATGCCTGTCTCCGCCGCCTCTCTCTCAGAATAACGTGCGACCCGCTTAAGCTGCCGCCTGCTGTCGTAAAGGACATACGGCACGGGGTCCGCGGTGTGCGTCCTGCAAGCGACGGGGGTCGGATGGTCGGGCAGAAGGAGCAGTCTGTAAGGCTCGCCCGAAGCGTCCATCTCGCGGCGGACCGTGCCCAAAATCTTTTCGTCTATGTACTCTATCGAGCGCACCTTGCGCTCGGCGCTGCCCTGATGCCCCATCTCGTCCGGGGCTTCGACATGTATGTATACGAAATCGTCTCCGTCGGAAAGCAGAGCCTTCACGGCGGCGTGCGCCTTTCCTTCGTAATTCGTGTGGAGCGTACCGTCCGCGCCCTCGACGTTTATGACCCTCATTCCAGCGCCGACGGCAATCCCCTTCAGAAGGTCGACGGCAGATATCATGGCGCCCGACAGTCCCGTCTTTTCCTTGAACGAGGAAAGCGACGGCTTTACGCCCGCGCCCCAAAACCAAAGCGAGTTTGCCTTGTTTTTTCCTTCCTCCGCGCGCTTTTTGTTGAGCGGATGAAGGTTGAGAAGGTCAAAGCTCTCCTTCATCATGGAGAGAAGCTCGGGCTCTTCGGGAAGATACATGCCGATAACGTCTCCGAGATGGTCGTGAGGCGGGATAAGCTCCGGCATGCGTCCGCCGTGCCATATCATTATATGGCGGTACGATGTGCCGGTGTAAAACGAGAACACGTCGGAGTTGAAGCGCTCTCTCACGGCGTCCATAAGAATATCGGCGTCTGCGGTCGAAATTTCACCCGAGCTGTGGTCCGTTATCGTCTTTTTTTCATACGGACCGTCCTCCGTCAGCGTGACGAGGTTGCAGCGGAAGACGATATCGCCGTCCGCCATAGGCACGCCGACCGACAGCGCCTCGAGCGGCGAGCGGCCCGAATAATTCTTTTTCGGGTCATATCCGAGCACAGCGAGATTCGCGACGTCGCTGCCCGGCTTCATGCCTTCGGGAACGGTGCGTACAAGTCCCATCTCTCCCATTCCCGCGAGCGCGTCCATATTCGGCGTATTTGCCGCCTCGAGAGGCGTGCGCCCGCCGAGCGATTCTATGGGGAGATCCGCCATACCGTCGCCCAAAATGACTATATACTTCATTTTTGAATTTCAGCTCCTAAAATAATGCATATCATGCCGCCGTCCGGCTCTTTTATCTTACCACGTTTTGCTTCTGATTACAATATTGTTTTTGCATATAATAGTTCTTATTATGCCGCGCGCGTTTTTCCAATATGCAAAAAGCGGCGAAAACAGGCGCAAAAACTCAATTGTTTTTCGGGAAGGGCGGATGGCGCGGCGTATTTCTTTTCACGATAAAAAACACGCCGACCGTTTCCGGTCGGCGTGACGCGCTTCTCGCATATTACTTATACTTGCGCTTTCTAGCGGCTTCCGCTTTCTTCTTTTTCTTCACGCTGGGCTTTTCGTAGTGCTCCCTTTTGCGAAGTTCAGCGAGGACGCCCGATCTCGCGCACTGACGCTTAAATCTGCGAAGCGCACTGTCGAGAGATTCATTCTCCTTGACTCTGATTTCTGCCATTTCCGTATCCCCCCCTTCGCAAAAAAGATCTCCGTTTTTATATCGGCGAGGTGCAAGCGCAACGCGCCCGAACGCGCCCGTCCTCCGACCGACATCGGTCATTATATCAGAATATCCCGCCCGTGTCAAGAATTTTCGGCAATAAAATTTTCCCTTTTGCAAAAAAGAAAAAGCCTGTCTCTTCCGCAGGGGAGGGAGAGGCGGAAGAGACAGGCAAAGGGGCGTTAAATGCGCCCCTTTGGATAATATGCTTATTATAAAGCTCAGTGCTTTCTCTTGCTCACGACGAACGCGCCGCTACCGATTGCTGCAACTGCGAGAGCTACGGTAGCAACACCGGTCTGAGGAGACTGCTGCGTACCGCCGGAAGGCTGCTGAGTGCCGCCGGAGGGCTGTGTGTCAGCGGGCTTCTGCGTGTCAGCGGGCTTCTGTGAATCTGCAGGCTGCTGAGAGTCAGCAGGCTTCTGAGTGTCATCCGTATCAGCCGTATCAGCCTTTGTCAGTTTCCAGCCGAGAGACACAACGTTGAGAGCCTTAACGGTAGAGCCGTCGAACGCGGGGTCGTTTACAAGGCGGACGGTGACGCTGCCTGCAGCGAGCTTCGCCGTGATCGTGTTAGTCTGGGTGCTCCAGCCCTTTCCGTCAGCAACAGTCAAAGCGGCAGCATGATCCTTGTCGCCGTTAACGATAACGTTTGCCTTTCTGTTGACATTGTCAGCAGCGAAAGAAACGGTAAGCTCATATTCACCGGCTTTCTCTACCGTGAACTTGAACTCGATATAAGCGCTGTCAAGGTTGGAAGCATCCTTCGGCTTAAGACCGAGCTGCTTTGCGCCCTCTTTTTCCTGAAGCGGGTCGTTAAGGCCTGCCCAAGTGATGGTGCCGTCTGCAAGAGTAAGGGTGGAAACACCGTCAGCCTCCACAGCGCCGTCTCCGATGGCGAGAGTGCCTGTGTCCGCAGCAAAAGCGGGGACCATCATAACAGCAACAAGAGAGATGAGCGCGATTGCGCTGACGATGAGCTTCATGTGTTTTCTCATATGTAGAAAACCTCCATATTTTTTTGAGTTTGATGCTTTTCTACTCATCAATTTTTCTAAATAATATCACACTTTATGAATTAAAACAATGTTGCATTGCATATGTATGATGTAAAATCCTTGGCACATGCCGATCCAATTTATTCCCGAAAGGCGTTTGCCTTAATTTTGACTTCCCCGCAAATGCGCCGACGCCCGTCTCCCCTCATAGCGGAGGCGCTCAATGTCAACCGTCGTGTACTCGCCGTCACGGAAGAGCGCGCGTCCGTCCACCATCGTGAGCTTAACGTCGGCGCCCGAGGCGGAATAAACGACCGCCGTCGGGATATCGCATGCGTTGAGATGCAGCGCTTCCCCGTCAAGAAGGATCAAATCCGCAGGTCTGCCCGCGGCAAGGATCCCGACCTCGGGAAATCCCGCGGCTTTGGCAGCGTTTTTCGTCGCCATTTCGACCGCGGTTCTTGCCGGAAGCGCGTCCGCCCGCATTGTTTTCACCTTCGAAAGCAGCGCCGCGAGCCTCATCTCACGGAACATATCGAGCGTGTTGTTGCTCGCCGCGCCGTCCGTCCCGAGCGCAACGGGTATTCCGCGCGAAAGAAGCTCATTCACGGGCGCAGCTCCACTCGCAAGGTACATATTGCTCGCCGGACAGTGCACGGGAATGACACCGTGACGCGCGATGATGTCAATATCTTCGTTTGTAAGATGCACGCAGTGCGCCGCCGTGACGGGCACGTCGAAGAGCCCTATCCGCTCGAAATATTCGGGAGGCGTCACGCCGTGGCGCGAGACGCAGCCCTCCACCTCCGATATGCTCTCCGACATGTGGACGTGAACGCCCGTCCCGAGCTTTGCCGCAAGCTCCGCCGCGGCGCGCGCAGTTTTCTCGTCGGAGGTGTATTCCCCGTGCAGCCCGACGAGCACTCGGACGCGCCCGTCCGCCCCGTCAAATTCACGGAAGAGCGCCTCGTGCGAGGCTATTCCTTCCAGCGACGTCGAGCCGCGCGAGATCGAGGCGCGGATGCCGGTGTCAAGCACGGCGCGTATCATGTCGCGGCACTCGAAATACATGTCCGCAAACGCGGTGACGCCGCCTTTTATCATCTCCGCGATCGCCAAAGCGGTGCCCGTATATATCGTCTCGGACGTGAAGTTTTCCTCCATTTTCTGAACGCAGCCGAGCCATTCCATAAGCGGCAGGTCCGCGCCCTCTCCGCGAAGGAGCACCATCGGCGCGTGCGAATGCGCCGAGACGAGCCCCGGCATACATATGCCGCCTCGACCGTCTATTACCTCGGCGCCTTCATGCGCGGGACAGCCTTTTTCGTCTCCCGCGTAAACGATGAGACTGCCGTCAGTCAAAACGGCGCCGTTTTCAAACGATTCCTCGCCCGTATAAAGCCTTATATTTTTAAAATAATACATTTTTTAACCGCCCGTTGAATTTATATACGCTCTCTGTTCTTCCGTCAGCGCGTCTATTCTCTTCCCGACGGAATAGAGTTTCATTTCGGCAACGCTTCTGTCTATCTCCTCAGGCACGTCGTTGACACCCGGCGACAGCTGCGCGCCGTGCTTTACGAGATATTCCGCAGACAGCGCCTGCAGCGCAAAGCTCGTGTCCATTATCTCTGCCGGGTGTCCGTCGCCCGAAGCGAGATTGACGAGCCTGCCCTCGGCGAGCAGGTATACCGTCTTCTTTTCCCCGCCGAAGTCAAATTCAAACCCCTCTATATTGTGCCGCGCCTCGTAAACGCGCGTCGCGCGCGCCCTCATCTCGGCGACGGCGACCTCAACGTCGAAGTGACCTGCGTTGCAGAGGATCGCGCCGTCCTTCATTTTCGCGATATGACGGGTCGTTATGACGTCGCGGCAGCCGGTCACGGTAAGGAATATATCGCCGACCTCGGCGGCTTCCTCCATCCTCATCACGTCAAAGCCGTCCATCAACGCCTCGACCGCGCGGACCGGGTCGACCTCACAGACGACGACGCGGGCTCCCATGCCCTTCGCCCTCATCGCGGCTCCCTTGCCGCACCAGCCGTATCCGGCGACGACGAAGACCCTGCCGGCGATTGAAACGTTCGTCGTCCTCATTATTCCGTCGAGCACGGACTGCCCCGTGCCGTACCTGTTGTCGAAAAGGCACTTCATCTGCGCGTCGTTGACCGATATCATCGGGAACGGGAGCGAACCCGCCGCCGCTCTCGCGCGCAGTCTCATGATGCCCGTCGTCGTCTCCTCGCTTCCGCCGACGAGATTTACGCCGTATTCGGGGTGCTCGTCGCAGAGGATCGCCGTGAGGTCGCCGCCGTCGTCAATAAAGACGTCGGGCAGGCATGAGAGCGTTTTGCAGAGGTGGTCGTGATATTCTTCCGGCGTCGCCCCGTGTACCGCGAAGACATGAACGCCCGCCTCACTCAGCGCCGCGGCGACGTCGTCCTGCGTCGAGAGCGGGTTGCAGCCCGTCGCGTAAACGTCGGCTCCCGCCGCGCGCAGAAGCAGCGCCGTTCTCGCCGTTTTCGCCTCCATATGTATCGACATCGCGAGCTTTTTGCCCGCGAGCGGCTTTTCCTTTATAAAGCGCTCCTCGAGTATCGAAAGGATGGGCATGTGCGCCCTCGCCCACTCTATCTTCTTTTTTCCCTCGGGCGAAAGAGCTGCGTCCCTTATTATGCTTTCCATATAAAATTCCCCCGTTTTTCTCACAATTCAAATTTCAGGGACAGCACCTCGCAGCAGTTTGCTATCCTCGGTATTATCTCGCTGTTGTGCGCGCCCGCGGACACGAGCATATTTCCGTACCAGCCCTTCGTGTAAAGCGGGAAAAGCCCCTGACCCGGCGCGTATACGCCGCGCCCGAAAAGCCGCCACTGCCCGCCGTGCGCGTGCCCCGCCAAAACAACGTCGTCGCGCGCGTCGACAAATTCGCGCGCGTATCTCTGCGGTTCGTGGCACATCAGTATACGAAGGCAGTCCTGCTTACGGAAATTTTCGAGCATACGCCATGTATGCGCGCCCGGCGCCTCGTGAGGCAGTCCCGGGGAGACGCCGCCGATCGCCGCCTCGCACCCCTTTATGCGGACGCGGGCGTATTTGTCCTCGAGCAGATGAACGCCCGTTTTCGATATCTCAAATCTCTGCCTCTCCGTCAGGTGCGCCTCGTGATTCCCGAGGCAATAATAGACGGTCGCCATGCTGTTCAGTCCGCGCAGAAGCTCGTATGCGGCGGCGCTCTTCGCGCCGTCGTGCAGCGCCGCCGAGAGCTCGGTCTTTGCCTCGACGACGTCCCCGGGGACAAGTATCATGTCGGGCGATATCGTCCTCACCGCCGCGAGTATCGGCTCCGGGTCAGCCTCGTGCGTATCTGAAACGACCGCCGCGGTAAACGCGGCGCGTCCGTTCGTTTTGACCGAATATTCCGTTATCGAAAGCGTTTCTTTCATTTCGTCTCCCCTGCCTCCTTCTCGCCACAGCGCAGCATCTCCCGCCGCGCCTTTATATAGCTCTTTCTGAATTTCGTCATGATCGCCTGCACGTCCGCCGAGGCGAAGTCGCGGTACGTCCACGGGAACGTGTGCCACTCGCCGCGCGAGTAGAAGAGCGTCATTTCGATATAGATCCCGTCGCGCAGCGCTATCCTGTGCCCTGCGGGCTTTGTCGTCGGCAGAAGCAGCCTGCCGTGCCCGATGAGCCCGGGGTCTATATTGACCGTGCGCTTCCCGCCGACGGACATTTGCTCCTCGAGCGTATTCGTCCGTATTTTTATGTCCGCTATCGTGTCCGGCGGGACGAAATTTTTAAATGAAATGAAGCGGCGGTACACCTCGCCGTCCATCTCGTATGAGTAATAATCGCTCCAGCCTGAAAACGACAGCTCCTCAGACTCGCCGTCCGCCTCGCCGTAAAGCTCCGAAAGCTCAGCTTTCGCGCGCTCATATGCGGACGCGTCCGTATAAAGGATGCCGCAGAAGAGCTTTTCCGGCTCAAATCCGTGCGCCTTTCCCATTTTCTCCTCCCGAAAACCTTGCTCCGCTCATTTTTTCACGCGCATCGCGTCAACGCGCGCGCGGTCGGGCGTGACGTATGCCGTCCAGTTCGTCTTGTATGTCACAAACCCCGGCTTTGAGCCCGACGGCTTCTTGATGTTTTTGACCTGCGTATAGTCGACGGGAACGTTCTCTCCCGATGAAACGCTCGAATTGACTGCCGCTATCATCGCCGCCTCGGTGAAGTCGAGCTCAGACGGCTCCTCGCCGTGCGGCGTTATCATCACGGTATGGCTGCCTGCCGCCCCCTTGACGTGGAACCACCAGTCGCACCCCTCCGCCGTTTTCATCGTCAGGGCGTCGTTTTGGAGATTGTTCTTCCCGCAGAGAACGGTGTATCCGCCGGAGGTGACGTATTTGTCCGGCTTCTGCGGCTGGGACTTCATCCGCCCCTTTACCGACTGCTTGACGGCCTTCGCGTAGCCCGCCGCCGAGAGCTCCGCCCTCAGCTCGTCGATCGCGGCGTCGCCGTCGGCGCGCGAGAGCGCGTCCTCGACCGTCGCGATATAGTCAAGCTCCGCCTCCGCGAGCTTTATCTGCTCTGCCGTCATGACGCGCGAGGTCTTGCACTTCGCGTATTTTTTGTAATAATGCTGGGCGTTGTCCGCAGGGGAGAGCCTCGGGTCGAGCGTGACGCCGACCGTTTTGCAGTCGGGGTCGTAATAATCGACGAGCACAGCCTCCGTCATCCCGCGCGAGAGCAGATGGAGATTTGAGTTGATGATGTCCCCCATGCGCTTATATTCTTCTCCCTCGCCTGCGCGCTCCATTTCCTCCGAGAGCTTTTCGAGCTTCCGCTCGATCCGGCGTCTCGCCGCCGCGACGAGCTTCACGACGTCGTGCCCGCGCTGGGATACTCTGTCCACCCTGCCGCGCTCGCGGTAAAACTCCATTATGAGTGCGGAGGGCGAGTCGAAATACTTCTTCTCGTAGCCCTCTCCGTACTCGAGAATATCGAGTACGGAAAATTCGAGCGGGCGTCCGTTTGTGTCGTACACGAGCGTCAGCCGCTGAGGCTCGCCGCCGCTTATCATCTCCTGCACCTCCGAAAACGCGCGCCACAGCCGTCCACCGTCGCAGGAGGACGTCGCCGCGTCGGCGGCGCCGCCCGCGCGGTACGCTATCTCGCGGCACAAAAGCGGCGAGAGCCCCGCGTATGTGCGGATGAGGAATTTGTCTGCGGGTATGTCCCCCGCCTCAACGGCGTCGCGGAAAAGCGTGTCTTTGTCCGCCGACAGAATGTCCATCTTGTCCTGCTTAGGCGGCGCCTCATACGTCATGCCCGGCAGAACCTGCCGCAGTCGGCTCGTCGTGAAGTCGACGGGGCGCGCGGCGGCGACTATCTTGTCGCCGTCGCGGCACAGGATTATATTGCTGTATTTGTTCATTATCTCGACGATGAGATACCTCTTGCACGGGAACCCCATCTCGTCGCGCGTGTCGAACGTCAGACGCGCCGCGCGCTCCGAGCCAAGCTGCTCGGCACCCGCGAAAACCGCGCCGCCGATGTGCTTGCGGAGCATCATGCAGAAGCTCGGCGGCGTCGTCGGGTTCTCGGCGTCCGCGTCCTCAAAGCACATCCTCGGGTTCGACGAGCCCGCGTTTATATAAAGGCGTCTGCCCTCGCCCCTCCCGCGCAGAACGACCGCGATCTCCTCCGCAGACATTCCGTATACTTTTTCGCACCGCGCGCCACGCATTTCGTTGACCTCGCGGCATACCGCGGCGAGCATTGCCGCATCGTATGGCATTTTACCTTGTCGCTCCTTTTTAAGACCGTCTGCGGAGGACTAAATTTTCCTCATGACGTAGTAATAGCATTTCCCGTACCGAACAAAGCCAGCGCTCTCGGCAGTTTTCTGCGACGCTGTGTTGTCGCAGTCCGTCTCGTATGTGACGTATATCCCCTCTCCGATGAGCTCGCGCGACAGCGCCGCCGCGCATGACGCGGCGTATCCGCGCCGCCTGTGTCGGACGGCGGTCTCAACGCCTATCTCCGTCACACCGCCGCACTCCCCGTCGTCGTCAAAATCTCCCGAGCACGCCGCGTTCTCGGCGGCGATAGACACTATCTGCCCGTCCGTCACATGGACGAACGCCGGTATCTCTTCTTCAATATATCTGTCGAGGTCGAACGTCGTCAGGTCCTTTTTACCGCGGATGAGCTTTTTCGTCAGCCTATCCGTACCGGGGAGGATCGCGCCGAAATTCAAATTTTCCGCGCTCTTCAAAACGTAATTATAATACCATCTGTGGCGGAATTTCTTCTCGTCCTCGTATCCGCGCTTTGCCATCGGCGCGCCGATGCGCTCCCATATGAATGCGAGCGCATCGGGCGAAAACGGGTCCTCGGAAAAATTCTTCTCAAACTCGCGCGCCTCCGCCTCATATGTCGGGAAGACCTCGATATATACGTCGCCGTCGTCCTTTTTGCGGACCGTTATCGGGACGGCGGTGTCCCAGTCGTTTTCAAATACAAATTCTTCCCCGCCGGAATCGAGCTTTATCATTTTTTCAGACTTCCTTGTAAACAAAATGTGCCGTGCTGCCCGTGCTTCCTATCCCTTCAGAAAGCAGCTTTTTCGTCTGCGGCGGATACAGCTCTATGTTGTCGAGCGTATCGATCGGAACCCAGTGATAGAGTATATCAAACTCGCGCCCCTCTATCTGCTCCCGCGCCGTAAAGCTGCCGGTCTCGGGAACATCTCCGCCGACAATCTCAATATTATAGTAAAGGCATAGCTGGTGGCACGGTTTCCCGTTCCAAGACATAAATATCTCCGCCGTCCAAAGCAGATTGCCGACTTTTATGCGGGCACCAATTTCTTCGTCAAACTCCCGAATAAGCGTCTCTTCGTTCGTCTCGCCGAACTCAACGTGCCCGCCGGGGAACGCATACGCAGGGTCGTCTGTCGCGCTCTGAAGCAGTACACACCCGTCGCGGACGCACACGCCCGCCACACGGTATGAAAATATTCCGTCGTCCGTTGTGAAAAGTATGTCCCGCATGAAAGCCCGCCTCCCGGCAACTATATACTATCACATCTTGGGAAAATAATCAAATACAAAATGTGCGCCGCGGTTGAATGATGTATCTTATAAATCCATGTCAAAAGCTTAATATTTTTTTATGCAGTCTATTGACAGCGTGTGAAGTCCGTGATATACTGTAAATAGAAAATAAATTTTTTCCGAGGCGAAGAAGATGAAACAGGAGATAACATACGCTCTGCGCGGCATCACAAACATACTTGCGATTGCCGCCATTCTGTATCTGCTGCCGCAATTGTTTCGATGGCTGAGATTTCTATATAAGCGTATATCGCTTTATATCAGGCTGAAAACTCACTGCGCGAAAAACGGATACACGCTGCGCCCCGCTCACCCTCTGTGGTGCTTCGGCACGAAAAACGGCTCCGTCTGTGACTTTCTCGTCGATGTCAATGACGTCACCTACGCCGTAAAGCTCTGGGATACGCTCGGCATAAAGGAGGAGCTGACGTTCACAGAGGACGGAATGTATCAATCCCGCATACACACACGCCCTGTGACAAAGAACTGGTCTGTCATCTGGTACTCGAAAGAGACGGAAAAGCGCCCCGTTCCCGACTATTGCCTCCGCCTTGCAAGCGGCAGAGAAACAGTCCCCGTGCTGCTTATAAATCCGGCTCCGTTTGAGTTTCGCTGCCCGTGCGGTAAAATTTCTTTTCTGCCGGGTTCGGCGGGATTTGTCAACGGAATGCACGTTTATTCGCTCCACGCGTTTCTGACATGCGCCTTGGAAGCAAAATCCGCCGAGGCGTCGCGCGCCGGCGCATGAATGTATGTGGTTTTGGATATATATGTTGGCGATGGATTTGCTTATTCCGTTGATAATGGTCGGCTTCGGCAAACGGTTTATGACAAAACCTCCCAAGAACATCAACGCCTTATTCGGATATAGAACAACGATGTCAATAAAAAACAAGGATACATGGGTTTTTGCTCACAGGTATATCGGAAGACTATGGTTCATATGCGGGCTTGTGTTGATACCGTTATCTGTTATTCCTCTGATATTTGTCATTAACAAAGGAACTATTGCAATTGGGCATGTCGGGGCAATCATCTATGCAGTTCAGCTTGTTCCGCTCATCGGAGCGGTTTTTCCTACAGAAGCCGCACTTAAAAAGACATTCAACTGTGATGGGTTTCGCCGTTAACTTCCCGTTAGCGGGGAACATTGCAAAACCCTTTTCTATACATAAAACTGCGAAGCACTCCGCGCGGGGCGATTTGATAGACAGAATATAACAATACGGCGTCCGCGCGAATTTGCGCGGACGCTGCATTTTATGGAATTCTCATGTCGTATCAGTATGCGCTCACTCACCTGTCGAAAATTGCGATTCAACCGTTTTTTCAAAATTCCGCAGCAGTTTATTGATTTCCTCCGGCTCCTTTAGCCGGGGATTTTCCATATTATCATCACGCAGCGTATCGGGAAGCATCCCCGCCGCCTCGAGCAGTTTTTTCTCGCCGAGGCAGGCACGAAACGCACCCTCAAGCTCAAAATATCCATCCACGACGTCGAGATAATTCTTTTTTTCAAGCCCACGCCGAAAACGAAGCGCCTCACCTTCATCTTTTAATGTGAAAATTTCATCTATATCCGAATGTTTTGAAACGCGAAAGCTCTCCGTCCCCAACGTAAACCAATATGTCCAGCCGACATAATCAATGATGTTGCGGTTGAAATCCTTCCATTCAAAATATCTCATCGGAAGAAAACCGCACCGGCGCAGAGTCTCGATATCGGGCGGATTATCCGAAATAAAATCATAAAACGCATAAACCGAGCTCTCTTCATACAGCTCTGGCAGATATTTTGAATACGGCGTTTTCTCGCTCCCCACGCAGCAAACCGCCATATATTTTCCCTGAACATTCCATTTTGAAGGAAGCTCAGTCGCAGTTTGAGCCAGCATCTCATCCTGATAAATAAACGGGTCGTTCAAATCCTCGATTTTCCAGAACTCGGACTCGTCGTCTTTACGCGCCCTGAATATCACAATTTGACCGATTTTGTGTTTGGCCCTCGCGAGCCGCTTTTTAGGCAGGTTGGCAGACGGCATCGGAGAATTCAAGCGCTCTTTCAGCTGCTCCATCACGGCGATTCTTCTTTTTACGTCGGAGGTACTCCCCATTTCCTCCCAATCAGAAATGCCCCCGCGCTCGTCCAAAAGCTGAAGCGTTTTTTCCTTTATTTCCTCAGATAAAATCCCGTGCTTCCATTGCCAGTCGGACAGCGCATACCAAAATGAAGCCGCGTCGTCGTCAATCACTTCGGCATTTGCGACTTCCGCGAATTCTTCAAAAACGATGCGGTTCCCCTCGGATACGCTCGTGAACGGGAATATCATGCCGCAAAAATCCCTCACGTCCTCGGCAGTATCGTTTGAATAAATGCCCGTTCCCCATGCACCCATATGTAAAGCCTCCGTTTAGCCGACCTAATTATATCTCTTTCTTTTATTATGATAATAACATCACGGTCATGAGATTGTCAATAGGTGTGCGTGTATATTTCAAATGCGTAAATTCAACGCGGAGCGCGCGGTTTTCTGCTCAAAAGGTCGGACGTATTCCGCGCCGCATAAACCGCAATAAACCGCAATTTTTATCAATCATTTTTTCCTTTTCTATGATAAAATATGACTGTGATCACGGAAAGGAAACGTCATGGAGAGCCTCGGCACTATCGGGAAAGCGATAGATTATATCGAAGAAAATCTCAAAAACGACATAAGCATCGGTCAGGTCGCCTCTGCAATCGGCTATTCGGAGTATCATTTCCTGCGTATTTTCAAAAAACTTGTTGGGCTTACTCCCGCAAGCTATATCAGAAAGCGGCGTATTTCCGAAATCGTAGCCCGCATGGAAACGGACAGCCGCCCGATATGCGACATTGCGTTTGAATACGGCTTCAACTCAAAGGAAAATTTCATACGCGCGTTCAAAGCGGAGCACCGCATTCTTCCGACGGAATACAGGCGCACGAAAAACAGCCTGCTTTTATACGGGAAATTTGAGCTTTTCCCTACCGACAGTGAGCTTTTATGCGACATCATCGACCTTGACCCTTTCGCGGTCGTCGCCTACCCGAGCGACGAGGAATTTCCGCCGAATTTTTGGAATAAGTATAACGCGCGCGGTCTGTCAAAAAGGCTTTCGGGCGGCGCGTGCGCCGTCGATTACGGCGTGTGCCGATGGAGTGCGGAAAAAGAGCGTCTCGACTACTGGATAGGCATCCCCGAGCGTGACGCCAAAGGAGATAAAAGCGGCACGGTCAGGCTTGAAATTTCGGGCGGGCTTTACGCGGTTTTCAAAACTCCCGCGGCGACACATCTCGATTTCATCAAGACAGTCCGCAGAACGTGGGAGTACATAAAAAATGTGTGGCTCCCGAAAAGCCGCTTCGAGCGCCGGCTTGATTACGAGCTCGAATGCTATGTTGAGGAGAGCAGGCAATTTTCCGAAACAATATACGTTCCCGTAAAAATCAAAAAAAATAAAAGGAGAGAAAAGAAAATGGCAGAGATCATCAAAGCATTCAGAGAAGACGCGCCCGCGATGCTCTTTATCGGGAAAAAGTATCCCGATTTCGGCGGATGGTGGGGCGAGTGGTTCGCAAACGGCTGGTTCGACGAGATCGAGCGCGCGATGGACGGCACGGACGCGATACGCGCCGTTTGGGAAAACGGCGGCGGTTACGTCGGTCTTGAGCGCCGCGCGGACGGGAATATGTCCGAATATTGGCTTGGCATGTTCACGCCGGCGGGGACACCGGTTCCGGACGGGTTTTCGTACATAGACTTCCCCGCGATGGGATTCGGCACATGCTGGATTTACGGAAAGGAAAACGAGGTACACAACACATCAGGCTGCCGCGAAAAGCTTGAGTCGCAGGGATTCAAGCTTTGGACAGACGCGGACTGCTGCACATGGGAGTCCATCCCGAATATTGTGTAAACCTCAGAAATGGTGTAAAATAAAATAACCAAAACGGAGGAAAACGCAATGG